>JACDCM010000086.1 GCA_013817545.1 Gemmatimonadaceae bacterium
CCCCCACTCCCCAGTATCCCCCACTCCCCAGGCTCTCTTCCCCATCGTCCAGGGCGGCATTCACTCCAGTCTCCGCGAAAACGCCGCGAAAGCGATCGCCTCCATGGATGACTGGGCCGGTTACGGAATTGGCGGCCTATCGGTCGGCGAGGCCAAGCCTGATATGTATGCAATGATCGAAGTCGCTGATTCGGTGCTTCCGCGCGACCGGCCGAGATATCTGATGGGGGTAGGCTTTCCCGAAGACCTGATTGAGGGCGCCCGGCGCGGCGTGGACATGTTCGACTGCGTGGCGCCAACCCGAATGGGACGCAGCGGCACCGCGTTCACCAGTCATGGAAGAGTGAATGTTCGCAATGCCGGGTTGCGGGAAGATGCTGCCCCGCTCGATTCGAATTGCGACTGCTCTACCTGCACACGCTTCAGCCGTGCATACCTCAGGCACCTGTTCGTGAGCGGCGAAGTGCTGGGCTTGCGCCTCCTCTCCCTTCATAATGTACATTTCCTCGTGTCGCTGATGCGGTCGGCGCGCGCCGCCATCCTCGACGGTACGTTCGAACCCTGGAGCCATGACTGGCTCGGCCGCTATCACTCCAGACCTACGCCGGTGCAATGACCGATCCTATCTACGCCACTCTGCTATTCGCTCCCTCTGATGGAAATGCGATGTTGCAGCCTCTGGTGATGTTTCCACTGATCTTCCTCATCTTCTACTTTGTCATCATGGCGCCGCAGAAGAAGCAGCGGCAGCAGCAGGAGGCGACGCTCAAGAGCTTGAAGAAGGGAGATGAAGTAGTCACGGCCGGTGGCATCGTCGGCGAAGTGATTCACATACGGGACACCATGAAGGATGGCACCCCCGCACCGGGAATGGAGGACCGCGTCACGATCAAGAGTGGTGAGTCGCGCCTGGTGATAGAGCGCGGGCGCATCACGCGCGTGGTATCCAAAACCGCCAACGCCGCACCCGCGTGAGCTTGCTGGACATCTACGTACTCGGCGCACCAATTCTCCGTCAGGAAACCAGGGTCGTCGAGAATGTTGACGACGGCGTTCGCCGCCTCATCGACGACATGTTTGAAACCATGTACGCGGCGAAAGGGATTGGACTCGCCGCACCGCAGGTGGGGCGAAACGAGAGGCTCGCCGTGCTCGACATTGATCAGAAGCCATACGTCATTGTGAATCCCGAAATCGTGCTTCGCGAAGGAGCGCACAAGGCCGAAGAGGGCTGTCTCTCCATACCCGAGATTTACGGAGATGTCGAGCGAGCAGCGCACGTCAAAGTCAAGGCACTCGACCGGGACGGGGAACCGTTCGAGCTGGACGCCAGCGAGCTCCTGGCGCGTTGTCTTCAGCATGAGATCGACCACCTGCATGGCCGTCTGTTCATCGATTATCTGGGTCTGCTCAAGCGCCGCGCCGCGATCAGCAAGTGGGAAAAGCTGCGCAAAGGTGACAAATCGCTGACGCGCACGGTCACGCCGCGCGAAGCGGCGGCGCAGCACAAACGCGACGAGGAGCTGTAGAAAATGCGCGTCCTCTTCTGGGGGACGTCGGCGTTCGCGGTGCCTTCACTGCGCGCGCTATCCGGCGAAGGGTTCGAGGTTGTGGGAGTGGTTACGCAACCTGATCGCGCGGTTGGCCGGTCCCGCTCTCGTCTTGTGGCTCCGCCACTAAAGGAGGCTGCACTCGAGGAAGGCTGTACGCCGATACTTCAGCCGGAAAAGCCGCGTGGGCCCGAGTTCCTGGAAGAACTTCGCGCACTCGAGCCCGACATTTCCGTCGTTATCTCATACGGACACATTCTGCGGAAAGAGATCATCGATCTGCCGGCGATGGGAACCATCAATGTGCATGCTTCGCTGTTGCCGGCGCTTCGCGGAGCGGCGCCAATTCAGGCTGCCATTCGCGATGGATTTGTCGAAACCGGCGTGTCAGTGATGCGGATGGTTCTCGCGCTCGATGCGGGGCCCGTGATTCTGCAGGCGCGTACACCGATCGCCGAAGATGAGACGTACGGAGAATTGCATCTCCGGCTTTCTGAGGTAGGCGCGCTCGCGCTGATAGAAGCGCTCACTCTGATCGGGCTTGGGAAAGCCGAGGAGGAGCCGCAAGCCGAGTCTCGCGCTACGTACGCGACCAAGATCGACCGCGCGGCCACGCGCGTAAACTGGAGCGATGGATGTGGCGCTGTCGCCAGGCATATACGTGCGTACGACCCAACGCCCGGTGCGGTGACGACGCTGAACGGTGGAGACGTCAAGCTTTTCGGGGCGGTCGCAGTGGAGGATATCACGGGCGAGCCGGGCGAGGTGCTCCGCGTGGACAGCGACGCCGTCGTTGTCGCGTGTGATGCAGGTGCCGTCGGCTTTACCGACGTTCAGCCCGCAGGCAAGAAGCGCATGACCGCCGGCGACTGGGGACGTGGACGGGGGATAAAACCGGGGGATCGGCTCGCGTGAGCGACGCTGCCGCGCCAGATCCCATCGACGCGAAAGCGCCTCATTTTTCTCCCGCTGCCAGCCTGGAAATCCCGCGCGTGCACGCCGTCACCGACGACACCATTGTCGTTCGCCCCAACTTCCTCGAACGCGCTCGAACGGTCATGCGCGCGCTCGGCCCTCTCGGTGCCGTGCATTTGCGCGCGCACATCGTGCCAGCGGCCAGACTGTACACCCTCGCCATGGAGCTGGCCATCACGCAACGCGAAAGTGGTTGCTGGCTGGTGATGAATGACAGAATTGACATAGCCCTGGCCGCGTCCGCACGTGGAGTGCAGCTCACTTCGCGATCGATGGGCGTCGCTGACGCGCGGACAATCGCCTCCACCCTAATGCTCGGCGCGAGTGTGCACGCGCCCGAGTCGGCAAGGGCAGCCGAAACCGATGGGGCGGATTGGGTCGTTGCGGGCCATGTCTTCGACACGAAAAGTCACACCGAGGGAAACGGCCGCGGAATGTCCTTTATCCAGTCACTACTTGCGGCTACGCAGCTTCCCGTGATCGCCATCGGCGGCGTCAAGCCGCATCACGTCGCCGCCCTTCGTGATGCAGGCGTTTATGGCGTGGCCGCGATCACCGGAATCTGGGGAGCGGAGAATGCCGAACGCGCGGTCACTGACTATCTTTCGGCTTATGACACACGCGGCGGTCCAGCAGACTGAAATCACGCTTACCGTCAATGGCGAACGGATAGCGCGGCCCGCCGGCTCAACACTCGGTGACCTTCTCCGCGCGCATTCGCTCGACTCCAGAATGGTCATCGTGGAGTACAACCGGCAGATTCTGCGCGACCGCACCGCTTACGACACTCTCGAGTTGGCCGACGGTGGGTCGGTCGAAATCGTGCACTTCGTTGGAGGCGGCTGAGGTGGCTACTACCGCTCTTCCCTCTCTCGACACCCAATTCGCGATTGCCGGACGCGAATTCCGCTCGCGGCTGATGGTAGGCACGGGCAAGTACGCGTCCAATGAAGAAATGCTAAGCGCCATCGAAGCCAGTGGCGCGGAGGTCGTTACAGTCGCCGTGCGGCGCGTAAGCCTGGACCGCTCCAGAGACGACGGAATTCTGCATCACCTGGATCCCTCGCAGTTTTTTCTGCTCTCGAACACCGCCGGCTGCTATTCCGCCGATGAGGCGACACGGTACGCCCGCCTTGCGCGTGCCGCCGGCTTCAACGAGTGGATCAAGCTCGAAGTGATCGGCGATCAGGAGACTCTGCTCCCCGACGTCGCAGGCCTCATCGACGCGACACGCGAACTGGCCGCGGAGGGCTTCAAGGTGATGGCGTACACCAACGACGATCTCATCAGCGCACTCCGGCTGGAGGACGCGGGCGCCGTGGCGGTGATGCCGCTTGCTTCTCCAATCGGATCCGGACTTGGCCTTCTGAATCCGTTCTCCATACGCACCATCAAGCACCGGCTCAGCGTGCCGGTGATCGTCGACGCCGGTGTCGGAACCGCGAGCGATGCCTGCGTGACCATGGAGCAGGGTGTTGACGGGATCCTGATGAACACCGCGCTTGCGGCCGCGCGCGATCCCGCGCGTATGGCTACCGCGATGCGGTTGGCGGTGGAAGCGGGGCGTCTCGCCTTTCTGGCCGGACGCATGCCAAGGCGCGAAGTTGCCATTCCGTCGTCGCCAACAACGGGGATGCTGGAATGATGGATGAGTTCGGCTCGGGTGTAGCGCATCTGGCGCGCGGAAGCGCGGTTACCGCTTCGCGTCGCATTGCCGCCGAGCTGTGTGCCGACATGCGGAACGGCACGATGCTGGATCCGGCCTTCGAGCATCGCACTGTCGCACTGGAAGCGCGTGACCGGCGCTGGACGCAGGAGCTGGTTTACGGAATGCTGCGTCGCAGAAGCATGCTCGACGCGCAGCTATCGGTGCGCGTTCGTGGCGGACTCGCCCGGCTCGACCCCGATCTCATCGATCTCCTCAGACTCGGCGCTGACCAACTCCTGCACATGCGCAGCGTGCCCGCATACGCGGCCATCGCTCAGACAGTAGAGCTCGCCAAGGAGCGGCACGGTCTCGGTGCCAGCAAGCTTGCGAACGCTGTGCTCCGGCGTCTCGACCGGGAACGCGAAAATCTGACCGTGGAGCCGCATTCCGATCCCACGGAAGCGCTGGCGCTGGAACACTCTCACCCGCGCTGGCTGGTGGCGCGCTGGATCGCGCGCTGGGGCGCCGAGGAAGCCGCGCGCTTGCTGGCGGCGAATAACACCGAGCCGCCAGTTGTGCTTCGCCCGTACAACATCGTTCGCGAGCAGCTCGAAGCGATGCTCGAGTCGGCCGGAGTTCACGTTCTCGACGTCCCGCTCATGCCTGACAGCTTGCAGCTCGCGGGCGGTGCATCGCTTACGTCGCTGGGAGCGTATCGTCAGGGACTGTTCTTCGTGCAGGATCCCGGGTCGACGCTTGTCACGAAGTACGCGGCGATTCCGAACGGATCCCTGGTAGCGGACCTGTGCGCGGCGCCCGGCGGCAAGACGCTCGAGCTCTCACGCTCAGCGGGCTCAGTCATCGCCTGCGATCGTTCGGCGGTCAGGATCGAGCGCATGACTTCCAATATCGCGCGCGTCGATGCCAGGTCGGTACACACCATCGTCGCCGACGCCAGGTATCCCGCGATAAAACCGGCGGACGCAGTTCTCCTCGATGTTCCCTGCACCGGAACCGGGACGTTTCGGCGGCACCCTGACGCACGGTGGCGGCTCAAGATGTCCGATCTTGCGGTAATGAGTGCTCTGCAGCGCGTGCTTCTCAAGTCCGCGGCGACAGTAGTCAAGCCCGGCGGACTTCTCGTCTACAGTACCTGCTCTCTGGAGCCCGAAGAGAACGACGAGCAGATCGAGAGTTTCCTCGCGGGCCATTCGGAATGGACGCTCGAACCGCCGCCCGAGGGCGCGGTACCACCTCAGGTGCTGGACTCTGGACGGCTCCGCGTTCTGCCACAGCGCCATGACGTCGACGGCGCCTTCGCGGCCCGGCTCAGGAGAATCGCGGCTTGAGTTGGCGCGGCGTCGCGCGCCGCTCGCTGCCATTTCTCATCACCGGCACCGTCGGCTTTGTCATCGCGTACCTGATCGTCGCTTTCTTCATTTTTCCCGCGACGATTATCCCGACGGACACCAAGGTGCCAGCAGTCATTGGGCTTACCGAGTATAACGCCGAGCGGCTCATCGTTCAGGCGGGATTCCGTCCTCGAACGCGAGAGAAGACGTATCACGCAAGCGCGGCCGAGGGGACGATCGTGCGCCAAAGCCCGGCGCCAAAGTCAGTCGAGCCGAAGGGAACTGTGGTGGCGCTGGACATCAGCCTTGGCCAGCGTGAGGAGGAAGTGCCAGCTGTCGTCGGTCTGACGTACGCGCAGGCTGTGCTTGCACTCGATAACGCCGGACTCGATGTTGGGCGGCGAAATGAGATCGGAAATGAAGCACCTCGCGGCCAGGTTCTGGCTTCCAGCCCTCCAGCGGGAAGCCGGGTTCCTGTGCCCACTCCCGTCAACCTTACGATAAGCACTGGGCCGTCGACTATAGAAATGCCGGACGTCACCGGACAGACCGCGAGCCAGGCGCGGTCGCTTCTGGAGCAGCTCGGCTTTCGTCCGAGCGTCAAGGTGGATTCCTTCAGCACGATGCCGGTGAATACAGTTGTTACGCAGACACCTGTCGCAGGCAGGAGCGCAAAGGCCGGCACGCGGGTCAGCATCACCATATCAGGAGCGGTTTCCCCTTGAGCGTGCGCATAGCGCCCTCAATACTCAGCGCCGACTTTGCTCGCCTCGCAGATGAAATCGCGCGCATTGAAGCAGGTGGTGCGGACTGGGTACACATCGATGTAATGGATGGACGGTTCGTCCCGAACCTCACCTTCGGCGCGAAGGTGATCGAGACACTTCGGCGCACAACGAAGCTCCCATTGGATTGTCACTTGATGGTAGTTGAGCCGGAGCGCTACTTTGAGATTTTCGCCGAGGCGGGCGCGTCAGTGATCACCATCCACGCCGAAGTTTCGCCGCACATGAGCCGTCAGGTTGCGCGCATCCGCGAGCTGGGTTGTCTTGCCGGTGTCGCGCTAAACCCATCGACATCTCTGGAGCACGTACGCGAAGTGGCTGCGGATCTGGATCTTCTCCTCATCATGAGCGTGAATCCGGGCTACGGCGGACAGGCGTTCATCCCTTCGTCCGCAGACAAGGTGCGCCGTGCGCGCGCGCTTTTGGATGAAGCGCACAGTCGCGCGGTGCTCGAGGTTGACGGGGGCATCTCTGGTGCGACGATCGGAGAAATGTGGCGCGCTGGCGCCGACACGTTCGTGGCGGGAAATGCCGTCTTTGGTGCCGCGGATCCCGCGTCCGAAATCCGGGCGTTGCGAGCGGCCTGCTCAGAGTCCGCGTGACTGTACGCGGACAGTGGATTATAGTGGCTGCCGTCGTCACGACCATGGGGGCCGGATTGTTCGCGGCTACCCGCTTTCTCGGCGACGAGCTCTTTCAGGTCACGATCGGTTCCGAAGCTCCGAATTTCAGTGCCGTGACACTGGACGCAACGCCCCTTCAGCGCAGCATCGATAGCTACAAGGGTGAGGTGGTGCTACTCAATATCTGGGCGACGTGGTGTGAGCCATGCCGAGTTGAGATGCCCAGCATTGAGCGGCTGCATTCGGAGTTTGCGGCGCGCGGGCTCAAGGTGGTCGCCGTGTCGATCGACCAGCCTGGCATGGAGGAGCAGATTCGCGGTTTCGCGCGCGAGTACGGGCTTACCTTCGAGATTCTACACAACCAGACGGGTGACATTCAGCGGCAGTATCAGATGACAGGAGTTCCGGAGACGTTTGTCATCGGGCGCGACGGCATCATCCACAAGAAGGTCATCGGCGCGGAGAGTTGGGATTCCGGGGCGAATCGCGCGCTCATTGAGGGGCTGATTGAACAGCGGCCCTCCTGAGGAGGGTTCCAGGCGCAACGAGAGCGGTGTTCGGTGTTCGGTGCCCGGTGTTCGGCTGGCACAGCGCGGTGTTCGGTGATTAAAGTGATGCTGCGCCATTCGCCAAACCTTCCCCTTCAGTCATTGACCGCGTACCGACTCCGCAATCCTTCTCACCCCGCGCGTGCAGCCGCGAAGAGCAGCGGTACTGCGCCGACCAGCCATACGATCGCGCCGGCAATGGCGGCCTGCCCGGTCGTGAGCTTTCCCGTGATGCGCAATCCAATCACTATCAAAGCCGTCACCCAGAGCGTGAATACATCCACGCGGCTCAGGAGCGCAATTACAACCGGCGATGTGTTGTCCACGTCCATGAACCGGGTAGGACCCAGCTTGAGACTCTGCAATCCCGTCATGCCGTCGGGGTTCAACAGCAATCCCTGAATCGCGTTCACAATGGCTTCAACGATCCTGGGGAAGTAGGAATACGTCCCGACAACGAACGCAGAACGAAGCGTTTGCCTTGAATCAAAGGGCTTTCCCGCGACCCACATCACCAACGCGAGGAAGCACACGATTATCGGGATGCCGAACGCTATGGACAGGCCGCCGAAAATACCTTCCTGGAACTTGCGCCCCATGTCCAGCTGCTCCGCTGTCATCGAGGGGTTCTGCTTCGCCATCAAGGCGGCGTTGCGCGCCCACTCTGCGTCGAACACGGGCTGCAGCAGTGAACGCGTCCCGAAGTAGAGCGCGGTGAGAATAGCCGTGAGCACCAGCAACGCGATTCCGAATCCATTGTTCTCGCGCCGCGCGAAGACCTCGGACGGTGAAGCGAAGATGTCGACGAAGTCTTCCCAGACGGAGGTTTTCCTGGCGTCGGTCACGGGCGAGACTGGTGTGGTCATCGGGGGCTCGGTGAGCGGTGATCGTGGTGTTTCGCGATTCTCCCTACTCGTGACGCCTAAGCTCACCCGCTGGGCGCTTGCGTCAAGGGGGTTCAGGCTACCGCAGGCAACAGAAATCAATCGCTGCGGTATTATTAAGAGCCTGCGAGGGACGCGCGGAAGGCAATCGCCTTCGCTTCCTGACGGCGTGCGACGCGCCATGCCCGACGCGTCGAACCTTTTTCGCCATTACACGGAGTCTGCTCGTGCGCCGTATTCTGCTGCCAGTCCCTGGCCTTTTGTTCCTCGCCATCACCGCGTCGGCACAGATTCCGCAATCCGAATATGCCGCGCGGCGAGCCGCGATTGCCGCCAAGATGCAGGACGGCGTACTATTGGCGTTCGGTGCGGCGGAACCGCAGCACGACTACCTGTCATTTTATCAGGGGCCGAGATTCATGTATCTCACCGGCATCGAGGAAGCCGGCGCCGCCCTTGTAATGGTGAAGCGTGGCAACGTCACCGATGCAACCCTTCTGGTTCAACCAAGAAACCCGGCGACTGAGACGTGGACCGGCACCCGGTTGGGAGTCGATGGCGCTGCGCGCGTGACGGGGCTTCGCGCCCGCACAATCGACGCACTCAAGCCGATGCTCGACTCGCTCGCCGCCAGCGGGCTGCCGCTTCTCATCGTTAGCGATCTCGCAAGCAGCGAGACGGAGTTGAGCGTAGACCAGCAGTTTCTGCAGGGTTTGGTTGCCGCGGAACCTTCGATTCGAGTGCAGGACGTGGGCTCGGTTGTGGATCAAGCTCGCGGAAAGAAAAGCGCTGCCGAGCTGGCACTCATTCGCAAGGCCGTCGACATCACTGTGCTGGCGCACCGTGAGGCGCTCCGGAGCATGGCTGCGGACAAGCACGAATACGAGATCGAGGCGGTCGTGGAGTACACCTTCCGGCGCAACGGCGCGGACCGTCCATCCTTCGCCACCATCATCGGCTCCGGACCCAACTCCACCACTCTGCACTACAACGTGAACGATCGTCAGATGCGAGCGGGTGAAGTGGTCGTGATGGACATCGGAGCTTCGTACCAGGGTTACGCCGCTGACGTCACTCGTACACTTCCCGTGAGTGGCACCTTCACCGCGGAGCAGCGGCAGGTCTATCAGTTGGTGCGAGACGCGCAGTCCGCTGCGGAGCGACAGGCGAAGCCGGGCAATGCGCGCCGTTCAATGAGCGACTCGGCAAACGGCGTACTTGCGAATGGCCTCGCACGTCTCGGGCTCATCGAGTCAGCGGACGCAACCTACGACTGCGGTGACGGACAGCAATGTCCGCAGCTCGGGCTCTTCTACATGCACGGCCTCGGACACGGAATCGGATTGGAAGTGCATGATCCCCAGAGCGGAGGCAAGATCGCCGCTGGCGACGCCTTCACGATCGAACCGGGCATTTACGTCCGCGGCGACGTGCTCGGCGTGATTCCCGACACTCCACGTAATCGCGCCATGCGCCAGAAGCTGCAACCAACAGTCGAGAAATACCGCAACGTTGGCGTGCGCATCGAGGATGATTACATCGTGACGGAAAAAGGCGTCGAATGGATCTCGCGGGCGCCCCGGGAGCTGAGTGAGATCGAGGCGGGGGTGCAGCCGGACTAGGCGGGAATCGGGAATCGGGGTGGTCCCGCGAGTCATTGCGAGCCGCGGGAGCGGCGAAGCAATCCCCTCGTCTCGAGATTGCTTCGGACGCTGCGTGTCCTCGCAATGACTGAATGGCTCTCCCGATTCCCTAGCCTTCCGGCGTCGCCTTCCGGCACAGTCGCTCCAGGACGCTGTCTGGCAGCGTTTCCCATTCATCAGGAAGCGGACAGAAGTCGCGCACGTCGGCCGGGGACGTGAAGCGCAGACAGTTCGAGTCGCCATGCTGAGCCAGAAACTCGCTCACTTCCCAGCGGACGCCGCGCGAGTCGATAAATGTGCGAACCGTTGTCATCGCCGCTTACCTGGTGACTGTGCCCTTGAGAATGCCGTTGCGAATGCTTGCAGCCTTCGGGGAGGCGTTGGGGTCGGCTTCCATGCGAATGTCGTAGCGCTCGCCGAGCCTGATCTTTCCGGTCAGCGCCAGCAGTTCAGCGCCACGGCGAACGCGCACAGTCACAGGAGCTCCCTGTGTCTTGAACCGGGTTCGGAACTTGTCATTAAAGCTTGGATCGCTCACTGCTATGTCGCCGATGGCCAACAGGTAGTCGCCTGTTCTGACGTCTGCTTCCGCTGCAACGCTGCCGGTTTCGACGCCGGTTACCAGCACACCCTTGTCATCCGTCACGGCATTGAGCCCGAGCTGTGCCGGCTCGCGTACGGTGTCAGCCTTGAGCAGCATGCCTGCAAGCGGCAGAACCTGGGCCCACGGGTACGCGTCACGTCCGTCGATGTATTTCGCGTTGAACTCATCAAAGGACTTGCCGCCTGCGGCCTGGGACACGGTGCGCCACCACTCTTCGGCGGTAAAACCGCGTCCGGACTTGTACGCCGACTGATACAGCGTGCGCATGACATCGTCGAGCGACTTCCGGTTGCCGCTAGCGTCGCGAACCATGATGTCGAGCATCAGTCCGGCGAGCGATCCCTTGGGATAGTAGAGATAAGCGGTGCCGTCGGTGGGATGTACCCAGGTAGACAGGGAAGCGTCCTCGAGCGCGACGGGGGTAACCGCGCTTACCTCCTCGATCTTGCCTGACGTCAGCGCAAAGAATCCTGCCGAGTCTACCACGCCTCCGCGTACTTCCGCGAGATCGGCGTAATAGTCGGTGATCCCCTCGCTCACCCACAGCCACTCCGTGGGCTGTTCGTTTGCGTACTGGTACGGCCAGAGTGCGGCAGGACGCAGGCGCTTGACGTTCCAGGCGTGAAAGATTTCGTGCGCGTACAGCGACGCCATGAACGGGTTGCCGATCGCCAGCGGCGAGATGACATCGACGTGCGAATTCTGGTGCTCGAGTCCGCTGGCGCCGCCGAACGAGGAGTCGGCGATCTGCATCACGGTGTACGTCCGGAATGGCGTCTCACCGAAAACAGCCACCTGCGGCGGAATCACGCGCGACAGCTGGTCCCAGATTTCCTTCCGCGCAGCTGCAGCCACGCTGCCCACCGGGTACGTCGCGAGCCTTACCCATGTGTCCGCAATGCGCATGGAATCCAGGTCGAATCGCCCGACAAAGAACGGCATGTCGACGAGCTCATGATAATTTGACGCGGTATATGTTCGCGGTGCGTTGCCCGGAGTCATGCCAGTCGCGACGAGCCAGGAGCTCGCGGTGCGCACCGACACTGTTGCTGGGAAGTCGAAGCTCCGGCCTTCGGGATACATGAAAACGTTGGTGCCATTGAAGAACAGAAAATTCGCACTCGACCATGCCATCGCGTTGTCGAGTGAATCAGCCCTGTAGTCGAAGGTCACGGTGATGCGCCTGGCGCCCTTGGGCCGGATGCGCCACGTGTCATGGTCGGCCTTGTCCCACTCCAGCGGCTTTCCATCGCCGGTGGGTGTGAAGTTGGACACCCATTTGGCGAAGTAGCTGAGCTCGTACGCGCCCGGAGTCCAGGCGGGGAGTGAAAGTACGACCGGCGCAGTGGATGCGGCCGAGAAGCTCATGCTCATCTTGATCGTTCGTGATGGCGCGATCGACTCGTCGAACGACACGGTATAAGCTATGTCGGATATCGCAGCCGAGGCTTCAACGGATCGTACCGGTGCGGCGCGCTGCGCGGCGTATGTGGCAAAGGGGAAAAGACAGGCGAATGGCAGGGTGAAATAGCTGGAGCGCGGCGCAATCGGCATGGACGTTGGTGCTGGGGAGGGACGACCGTAATTCTGGCTTGTGAAGATAATCGGTCGCGCCCGGACCGCGCGGGCTGGGAAACGCGTTCCAGCGCGCAAACAGCGGTCATGGCCACAACGTTAACTCGCACCCGAAGACGGCAACTTTGGTGTGATCGCCATGAGCTTTACAACAACATTTGCATTCGTGACTATCGGCCCACTCCAGCGTCTAAAATGAGCAATACCGATCTTCATGGATCAAGCCTCATGACCAGCGTCTATCAGTATCGAATTGAGAAGGACCGGCTCGCGGTAAGCATCCGGCTGAAAAC
>JACDCM010000087.1 GCA_013817545.1 Gemmatimonadaceae bacterium
GGACGACGCAGCACGCTCCAGCTCTGCTTTGCGCCGCGCGACGATAGCCACAGTCGCGCCCTCGGCTGCCATTTCGGTTGCAATGGCGAGCCCCAAACCGCTCGACGCACCGGTGACGAGCGCGACTTTGCCTGCGAAGCCGAGATCCATCAGTCGTCCCCGGCGCTCAGAGCTACGCGCGCAGCATGCTCTTCGCGCTCCTTGTACGCGTCACGCGCGCGCACCGGAGTTACGCGAACAGCGCATACCTTGAACTCCGGTATATGGGCGTAAGGGTCGAGCGCGGGATTCGTCAGCAGATTTGCGCATGCTTCCCTGTAATGCATGGGGACGAAAATTTGCCGGCGCGCGACGCGTGGCGAGAGCCGCGCGGCGATCTCGATGCTGCCGCGCCGCGACGTGATTCGCACCGGATCGCCATCCGCTATGCCCATCTCGCGCGCATCGGTCATCGAGATTTCCACAGTAGGTGTTGGCTCACGCGAATCCAGTCCGGTGGAGCGGCGCGTCATCGTGCCGGTATGCCAGTGATACAGCTGCCGGCCTGTGTTCATGAAGAACGGATAATCCTTGTCCGGAAGCTCGGCAGGCGGCAGGAATTGCACAGGCACGAGCGTCGCCTTGCCGTCGCTGGTTGGGAAGCGGCCGTCGAAGAGAAAAGGCGTTCCCCCATGCTCTTCATCGTGCACGGGGTACTGAAGCCCTGGTCCGGCAAGCCGCTCGTGTGTAACTCCGCGCCAGGAAGGAGTGACCGACGCGATCTCCCGCATCACGCCCGCTGCATCAGTGAAGGGAGCGTGCAAGCCCATTCGGCGCGTCAGCTCGAGCAGAATATCGATATCGGCGCGCGCATCGCCCGGCGGCTCGATGGCCTTGAGCGCAAGCTGAATGCGGCGCTCAGTGTTCACGTACGTCCCATCCTTCTCCGCGAACGAGGCACCAGGAAGTACCACGTCCGCGTACCGGGCAGTCTCGGTGAGAAAGAGATCCTGCACCGCGAGAAACTCCAGCTCGCGGAACCAATCTTCGGCGTGCGAAACGTCGGGATCCGAGAGGATGGGATTCTCGCCCATGATGTACATGCCGCGAACCGGGCTTCCTTTCTGGACGATCTGAGTCACCTTGAGACCAGGCACCAGCGAAAGCCGATCGTCCGATACGCCCCATACTTCCGCGAACATATGCCGTATACCGGGGTCGGTCACAGGTTGGTAGTCCGTGTATACCATCGGAATGGCGCCACAGTCGCTCGCGCCTTGCACGTTATTCTGCCCCCGAATCGGCATCATCGCTGAACCCCATTTTCCGATTTTTCCCGAAGCCAGCACCAGATTAAGAAGCGAGGCCACGATGTCCGTGCCCGTGCGGTGCTGCGTAAGCCCCATCGCCCATAGCGTTGACGAATGTGGGCCGCGGGCATACAGCTCCGCCGCTTCCCGAATCAGCGCCGCGGGAACCCCGGTAATCCCTTCCGCCATTTGCGGAGTGTACGGCTTGACCGCCGCAGCCACGTCTTCGAACCCATGTGTCCGTGACGCCAGGAATGCGCGGTCCTCCAGACCCTCGGCGATAATGTGATTGAGCAGTCCGTTGAGCAGCGCGACGTCGGTACCCGGTAAGAGTTGCAGGTGGATGTCCGCGCGCGCGGCGAGCTCGATGCGCCTGGGATCGGCGACGACGAGCTTCGCACCCCTCAGCTGCGCTCTCTTGATAGCGGCGCCAAAAACGGGATGACTCTCGGTGGTGTTCGCGCCCAAAATGAAAATGACGTCACTCTCGTGCTCCACCTCACGCATTGAGCCGCTTGCGGCACTCGTGTTCATCGAGCGCTGCATGGCGCTCACTGATGACGAGTGGCACAGCCGCGTACAGTGGTCGATGTTGTTCGTACCGAGACCGGCGCGGAACAAGCGCTGGAGGAGGTAGTTCTCTTCATTCGAGCACTTTGCGGACGAGAAGCACGCCAGGCTGTCAGGGCCGCGACTGTCGCGCAGATACGTGAGTTGCTGCGTGATCAGCTCGAGCGCTTCGTCCCAGGTCGCCTCGCGGAAGGGCTCGTACCAATCGCTCGGAGTCGCCACGCGGTCGCGCGGATCGCCGAGTGGGGCAGCGAGCATCTGCTCCGGCCGCAGCGGATTGAACTTGGGACGACGCTTCCTGGTATTCCCTTCGCGCTCAATCTGCTTCCACGGTCCACCGCGCCGTCCCCACTCGTCGGCATGACCGTTGTCACGCGGCTCCCATACCCACTTGCTGTCGCGCTTCGTCCAGCCGCGGCGGATCAGCGGCTTGGCGAGACGGTCGCGATGCTGAACGAAATCCAGACCGAAGCGCCCCTTGACGCAGGTGGAGCCGTCGTTGGGAGTCGTCTCCTCGATCCAGGGGCTGGTGACGCGCACAAGATCGTTTCCACGCACCTCGAGATCGATCTGGCAGCCGACGCCACAGTACGGACACACGCTGCGCACCTTTTCGGCGGGCTTTTCCAGCACATTCGCCGCCATCTTCGCGAGCGGCAGGATGTCGTGAATCGCTCCCGTGGGGCAGACCCGAACACACTCACCGCACCAGGTACAGCCTGCGTGTTCGGGATTTCCGTCCGCGCCAACGACGATCTCGGCGTGTTCGCCGCGATGCGCGACGTCGAGCACACCTACCACCTGGATGTCCGCGCACGCGCGCACACAGCGAGTGCACAGGATGCAAGTGGACATATCATGCTGGATCATCGGATCGCCGTCCCGCTCGTCGCCCGTCCTTGGCGGCAGGCCGGACTGCCGCGTGACCGGTACATCGTAGCGCCGCACCAGCTGCTCGAACTCGTTGCGCGCCCCAGCCTCGGGGATTTCCTCAGTCGGGTACCGCTCGAGTAGCATGCCGAGAACGGACTGCCGGCTCTTCACCGAAGCCTGGGACTCCGTCGTGACTACCATACCGTCCGCGACAAGGAATGCGCATGCCGGAACGAGCTTCGGACTGTCGGCGACCGACACCAGACAGATACGGCAGTTACCGACTATCGGGAGCTTCGGATACCAGCAGAGAGTCGGGACGTCGATATCAAGAGCGCGCGCGGCTTCGAGGATCGTCGTGCCGGCAGATACGGTAGTTGTGCGTCCGTCGATCGTGAGAGTTGGCATGGTGCGGCAATGAGGAGAATGCGAAATGCTTTCTGATAATACAAAGCTCGCTGCAAACCCGCGACCCTGATCCTGATTAGTCGGTTTGTGGAATACGGCAACGCATCGTGAGCCGCGGAGGGCCTTCCCCAGTGCGCCGAATGTGGACCGCAGCCCCTCGAAGAAAAGACCACTACTTTAACAGGATCAACAGGAGTTACAGGATGAGCACGGTGGTAATCAATGCACCTGTTTCAATCCTCCACATCCTTTTCATCCTGTCACAATATCCGGCGCCTTAAGCGTTCGTATTCGCTTGAATGCTGCGCCCTCCGCCCCAAAGGCGTTTCCGTTATCGGCTAGCAAGTTTCTCAGCCAATCTCTTCCCGGCTGCTTCGCCACTCGCCACAGCTCCCTCTATCATAGGCATGGTGAGATAGTCACCAGCTAGCGTGGCAGGGAAGGGAAGCGCGTCGGCAAGCTTTCGGCCGTGTGCCCTGTCCGCGAGAAAACCCGGCGCCGCGATCGGGTTGCCAGGATCGAAGCGGTACAGTCTGGCCCGCGTCACATGATCCTTGAGCTGAGGAACCAGCAACTCAACCTCAGGCATCATTGCTGCCACGATAGCGTCGCTCGATTCGCTTTTTAGACGCTCGGCGGCATCGCGCGTAGGCCACGCCAACACCACGTCTGCGTTTGTTGGTGCTTCCGGACCAAGCTTTGTCCCCAGAATCGCGCAGGCCGACACTTCACGCGCGTCCGCAGGATGCCGCATCATGCCAAATGCATCGTGATTCAGGACGACAGCGGTCGCAAGTGCGAGTGTCCATGTCTGACGTAACTGTAGCGCTGAAAGCCACTGGCTTAACGGTGCGCTTCCCTGCGAATTCTGCAACAGGGCGCTGGCGCTTCGCGGATCCGTTGCGATGACCGCGCCGTCGGCGGGCCATTCGCGTCCGTCATCCGAGCGCGCAAGCACACCACCTCCAGGCGGGAAGGCCAGCGACTGGATGCGTGTGCCCAGCACGCACTCAGCATCCAATAGTGCACCGGAGAGCGCCGGTGACCAACCGCCGGGCGCTGAGAGCATTCCGGCGTCGCTGCCGTACCGCGCGAGGGTGAGGTAAAACGCGAAACTCATCTCATCGCCGCCTGCCGCATAGAATGCGTTGAACGCTGGCTCGACCAACGCATCCGCGGCGCGTTCGCCCACGTGAGTGACCATGTGCGCTCGAGCGCTCTCGCGGTCGAGTGATGCATCCACAAGCTGCGCATCAGCGCTCAGACGTCCATGGTGCCGCGCAAGCAGTGGAACGATGTGTGCGCCGAGCTTGAGCTTATCCATCGCGCCGAGCCCGCCAAACCGCAGCAAGCTCGTCATGGAGCCGAACTGAATTGGATGCCGGACATCTCCATGAACGAAAACATCCCGTCCATTCGTGGCGCGCAGGAGAGCTCTCGCGCTCGAGCGCATGCTCGGTTTACCGCTCCGGCTTCCCGTTGCCCGATTGAGCAGCGCTACCGTCTTCTCGAAGGACACAGCAATCAGCTGAGCCCCGACATCGATAGTCGTGCCACCAAAATCATCGCTTCGAGCTCGGCCGCCGAGCGCCGCGTTCCTGTCGATGAGGGTTACGGCCAATCCCTTGGCGCGCAGCTGCACGGCTGCTGACACACCGGCGAAGCCGCCGCCGATCACTAATGCCTTACGCATTTGTCACGAAGTCCGCCGCATCCACTCACGGAAGCAACATTTCCACATGACCTTTCTCGCAGCGCTCATGATATTTCGAGAACTCGGTGCATCGATAACGGCATGCCGGTGAATAATGATGTTGTCACCTATTGCAAAGTAGCTCTCACCGTTTCTATATTCGCGCGCAACCAATTCCTATGTGACGTGCGAGGTGTGAGTGGATCAAACACGACGTGATTTTCTCAGAACGACGTCCGCGGCCGCGATCGGAGCCGGAGTCGTTGGATGCGCTTCTTCCCCCCCCTCGCAGGCACCGCCTGCCCCTTCCACAGCCTCTGAAGCAGCTTCGCCGGGCGATCCCACCTTCAAGGATCTCGCCATGCGCGCGCTGGATGCGGCCAGATCCGCGGGCGCGAGCTACGCGGATTGCCGCATCAGCCGTAATCGAACCCAAACAATCTTCACTCGCGAGCGGCAGGTCCAGGCGCTCGCGGATAATGAGACGCTCGGTTTTGGAGTTCGCGTGCTCGTTGATGGTGCGTGGGGCTTCGCGGCAAGCCGGCAGCTGACGAGTGAGGAGGTTGCGCGCGTCGCCCGCCAGGCTGTTGCGCAGGCAAAGGCGAATCGTGTAGCGATGCTCCGCCCGGTCACGCTCTCGCCAGTGACCGCGACCCCGAATGGTCGGTGGCGCGGAGACTGGGTAAAAACCGATCCATTCGACATTGCCATTGAAGACAAGGTCGCCCTGCTCCTTGCCGCCAATGAGGCCGCGCTCAAGGTGCAGGGAGCGCGCTTCGTGAACTCGGCCATGTTCTTTTTGCGCGAGGAGAAGACGCTGGCGACCACGGACGGCACCTTCGTGGTGCAGACCATTTTCCGTGCGCAACCAACCATGACGGTCACCGCGGTTGCTCCCGACTTCTCTGACTTTCAATCGCGACAGTCAAACGATATCCAGCCGATGGGGCGCGGTTACGAACATGTCGTGGAAGCGAATCTCGTGGAAAACGCCACGCGATGGGCTACAGAGGCGGTACAGAAGCTGTCCGCAAGGCCGGTTGAAGTTGGGCGCTACGATCTCGTGCTGCATCCCTCGCACCTCTGGCTGACCATTCACGAGGCCATTGGTCATCCTACCGAGCTCGACCGCGCGATGCAGTACGAGGCGAATTACGCCGGAACGAGCTTCGTTGCGCCCCCGGAGAAGTTCCTGGGCAAGTTCAAGTACGGTCCCGAATTCATGAACATCCAGGGCGACCGGTCGCAACCGATGTCGTTGTCCGCATGCGGCTGGGACGACGAGGGAGTAAAGCCCGAGGATTTTCTGATCGTCAAGAACGGCGTCTTCAATGATTACCAGACCACCCGAGAGCAGGCTCCCTGGCTGGAATGGTGGTATGCGCAACAGGGGCGGCCCGTACGTTCCCATGGCTGCTCCTACGCGCAGTCATGGGCCGATACCCAGTTCCAGCGCATGCCGAACGTTTCACTCATGCCCGGCGAGACCGAGCGAAGCTGGGAGGACATTATTGCGGCGACGGATCGCGGCATCGCCATTGTGGGTGACGGATCGTTCTCGATCGACCAGCAACGCTACAATGCCCAGTTCGGCGGACAGCTCTTTTACGAGATCAAGGGTGGCAAAATCGTAGGCATGCTCAAGGACGTCGCTTATCAGATGCAAACGCCCACATTCTGGAACGCGATGGACATGATCGGCGGCAAGGCGAGCTACATGCTCGGAGGCGCCTTCGGTGATGGAAAGGGACAACCCAGCCAGTCCAATGCTGTGAGTCACGGCTGCGTTCCCACGCGTCACAGGAACATCAACGTCATCAACACGGGGAGAAAGGCATGAGCCGCTCCCATCCGGCTGGACATGATGGAAGACCGAAGTCGCTCTTCCAGGCAGCCAACTTTCTCTCGCGAGCGGACGCGGAAGCGCTTGCCAAGCGGGTGCTTTCCTTTTCCAAAGCCGAGGAGGCGCGGGTAACGATTGGAAGCGGCGTGCGCGGCAACACACGCTTCGCGGTAAATCAGGTCTCCACATCCGGAGACAACTTCGACACCAGCGTCACCATCCGAAGCGCCTTCGGAAAGAAGAGCGCATCGTCTACTACGAACGATCTGGACGACGCCGCTCTCCGCGCGGCAGTTGAGACATCGGAACGGCTAGCGCGCCTTTCGCCGGAAAATCCGGAGTCGATGACGGAGCTCGAGCCGCAGCAGAACGTTGAGTCGCGGAACTGGGCGGACGCAACGGCGGTTCTCGATCCCGCCGGCCGCGCGGCGGCGGTGCAGCTCATCACGGAGCCTTCCAAGCGCGCCGGCTTGAGTGCGACCGGTTACCTCGAGGCCAATGCCGGCTCATTCGCGGTAGCCAATTCGAAGGGATTGTTCGCCTATAACCGGCAAACTTCGGTCGGACTGACGACCACGGTGCGGACGCCTGACGGAAGTGGTTCTGGTTGGGCAGGCGCAGCTGATGACGACGTCGGTCGCATCGATGCGGCTGCCCTTGGCGCGCGCGCGATAGAGAAGGCCAAGCTGTCAATGAACCCTGTGGCGATCGAGCCCGGCCGGTACACTGTCGTGCTCGAGCCGACGGCGGTGGGCAATCTTGTTCAGCTCGTTGCCTTCGCGGCAAATGCGCGCCAGGCGGATGAGGGGCGCAGCTTCTTCACGAAGGCGGGCGGCGGAAACAAGATCGGACTGAAGGTCCTGGATGAGCGTGTCAGCATCAGTTCCGATCCGCTGGACAGTGAAGCTTATGCCAACACCTTCACTGGCGAAGGGCTTCCGGCCAGCCGCACCGTTTGGATTGAGAACGGCGTCGTGAAGAATCTGATTTACGACAGATTCTGGGCGCAGAAGCAGGGAAAAACGGCTACACCTCTCTCAGGAACCCTCAAGATGTCCGGTGGTTCGGCGACAACAGAGGAGATGATAGCATCCACTCAGCGGGGAATCCTCGTCACGCGCTTCTGGTACATCCGCGCGGTTGATCCGCGTACGATCCTCTACACCGGGCTGACGCGCGATGGGACTTTCCTGATCGAGAACGGCAAGATCACTCGGGCGGTCAAGAACCTCCGATTCAATGAATCACCCATCTTCATGCTCAACAACGTAGAGACGTTGGGACGTCCCGTGCGCGTGAGCGCAAGTGAGGATGGAAGTCCGGGATTCGCAATCGTGGTGCCCCCTATCAAGGTGCGCGACTTCAATTTCACCAGTCTGAGCGACGCTATCTAATGAGTACTCGCCGCGATTTCCTGATGCAGGGTGGCGTTGCCGCCGCTGTGTTGGGCGCGGCGAATGCGTGCAGAAGCGCCAGCGCGCCGCCTGCTGCCGCTTCGGCGCCGCCGGCACCGACTGCGGCGGGCCGTATGGATGCTCCCGCTCGGGATCTCATGATGGCTGCGCTCAATGCCGCGAAGACCGCCGGCGCCGCTTATGCCGACGCGAGGGTCGGCAGATATCAGAACAACTTCGTAATAACCAGAGAGCAACAGATAGTTCAGGTGGTGGATACGGAGTCCATCGGGTGCGGCGTTCGCGCGCTTGTTGACGGCACGTGGGGGTTCGCAGCTACCCGCACACTTACCATCGACGCCGTGGTTGGCGCCGCACGAGAAGCGGTCTCCATCGCCAAGGCAAGCCGCATCGCGCGTGATCGTGCGGTCGAGCTTGCACCAGTCACGGCCTACCCTGACGCGACATACAAGAGCTCTTTCACTATCGATCCGTGGTCCGTCCCGGTTGAGCAGAAAGCTGATTTGCTTCTCAGGGCAAATGCTGAAGCGCTCAAAATTGCGAACGTGAAGTACGTCTTCAGCGCGATGTACTTCGTGAAGGAAGAACGCAACTTCGCGTCAACCGAAGGCTCAGTGATCAGCCAGACAATCGTGAGAAGCTGGCTACCCATGCAGATCACGGCTGTGTCCCCTGATTTCTCCGATTTCCAGAACCGCGGGGCCACGGTTCAGCCCGCCGGCCGGGGTTACGAGTACATACTCGCGCAGGACATAGTGGGAAATGCGGGAAAATGGGCAGAAGAGGCCGCGCAAAAGCTCAAAGCCAAGCCCGTAGATGTAGGAAAGTATGATCTGGTGCTGCATCCAAACCACCTGTGGCTTACCATCCATGAATCAATTGCGCACCCCACGGAGCTCGATCGCGCACTCGGGTACGAGGCAAACTACGCGGGAACGAGCTTCGTAGCTCCACCTGAGAAATTCCTGGGCACCTTCAAGTACGGGCCGGAGTTTCTGAACGTGCAGGGAGATCGCTCGCAGGAAGGCGGATGCGCGACAATCGGCTGGGACGACGAGGGAGTGAAGCCGGAAGAGTTCCTCATTGTAAAGAATGGAATCGTGAATGATTACCAGACCACGCGCGAGCAGGCCAACTGGTTGCGCTGGTGGTACGACAAGCAGGGACTTCCGGTTCGCTCGCATGGATGCTCGAACGCGGATTCCTGGTCGAGTGTGCAATTTCAGCGGATGCCCAACGTGTCATTGCTTCCCGGCGACAAGGACCTCGTATGGGATGACCTCATCGCCGCTACGGACCGCGGCATAGCGATCGCGGGGGACGGCTCGTTCTCGATTGATCAGCAGCGCTTCAACGCGCAGTTTGGCGGACAGACATTCCACGAAATCAGGGGCGGCAAGATCGTTGGTGTCCTCAAGGACGTGGCATACCAGATCCGCACTCCCGATTTCTGGAATTCGCTCGACATGATCGGCGGTAAACGGAGCTATGAAATGGGTGCGAGCTTCTTTGACGGAAAGGGACAACCGGGCCAGTCGAACGCTGTCAGCCATGGTTGTGTTCCGGCCCGTTTCCGCGGAGTGAACGTCATCAATACAGGGAGAAAGGCATGAGAAGCACCGCCTCGGCAAGCGCGGAAGCTTTCCCGAAGCGACTGTACTCTCGTAACGGCGCCGCAGCTGATTCGCGCACACTTTCGCGTGAGGAATCCCAGGCGATCATTGGCCGCGCCCTGAAGATGTCCACGGCGGACGCCATCGAGGTTACGCTGAGCGGGGGTTACACCGGCAACACGCGCTTCGCGGCGAATCAAATGTCGACATCTGGCGGCGTCGAAAACGCGAATCTGGTGGCAGTGAGCTCGTTTGGCCCCAAGCACGCGGCCGTAACGACGAACGCTTTTTCCGACGAAGCTCTGCGGCGCACAGTGTCGGAGTCGGAGAGGCTCGCTCGCCTCGCGCCAGACGATCCCGAGGCGATGCCGAGCTTATCGCAACAGAGCTACTCTTCGGTAGATGCCTATTTCGAGGGCACCGCGCTCTTGTCCGCGGAAGATCGTGCGCGTGCGGCATTGACGGCGCTCGAGCCAGCCCGGGCTTCGGGGGACCTCACCGCCGCGGGGTACATCGTTACTGGTACAGCAGCCACGGCTATCGGAAACAGCGCCGGCCTCTTTGCCTACCATCGCTCCTCGAACGCGAATTACACGCTGACCGTTCGCACTACTGATGGGACAGGTTCCGGTTGGGCTGGGGCGGAGCACAACGACTGGTCCAAGCTGGACGTTCGTGACATTAGCGCTCGCGCCATCCAGAAGGCTCGTCTGTCGCGCAATCCGGTGGCCATCGAGCCAGGCCGGTACACTGTCATTCTCGAGCCGCAGGCAGTTGGCGATCTCGTGCAGCTTATCGCGTTTTACGCGGACGCGCGCGCGGCCGATGAAGGACGCAGTCCTTTCGTCAAGCAAGGTGGCGGAAACAAGATTGGCGAGAAGATCGTGGATTCCAAGGTGACGCTAATCTCCGACCCCGTCGACGCGGAAATGCTGGCGCAGCCTTTCGATGGGGACGGCCTTGCTCTCGGAAGGCAGGTGTGGATCGAGAACGGCGTACTCAAGCAGCTGTATTATTCGCGCTTCTGGGGCAAAAAGCAGAATCGCGCTCCGACGGGCTCGCCTTCATCCATCAAGATGCTTGGCGGTTCGTCGACGCCCGATGCAATGATCGCCTCGACTCCGCGAGGGATACTCGTCACGCGTCTGTGGTATCTGCGTGAGGTAGATCCGCGAACCATCCTGTACACAGGTCTCACGCGCGACGGAACGTTTCTCATCGAGAATGGAAAGATCACAAAAGCGGTGCGCAATCTTCGCTTCAACGAGTCACCGCTTTTCATGCTGAATAATCTCGAGGCGATGAGCCAGCCAATCCGGCTCGCCGGAACGGAAGCGGGCGGTGCGGTGGTGATGCCGGCAATAAAAGTGCGAGACTTCAACTTTACCAGCCTTTCTGAGGCTGTGTAGACGTGCGCGCGAGCTCATTCCGGCTCGCGCCACTGGTGGACTGAGCTCGAAATGTGGTCAGCAAAGCTGCCGCTTATGCGAGATACATGAGCGATAGCATGCAATCATTTTTTGAATTCGTTCACCAAGCCGCCGGTCCACGCGGGATCGCGCGGCACATCACCAGGCCCGGAGACTTGACATGGCAGCAGCGACGAAGAAGACCGGCAGGAAAGTTGGCGCTAAAAAGGCTGCAGCTAAGAAGACAGCGAAATCCGCAAAGAAAAAGGCAGGCACGAAAATGGGCGCGATGAAGCGCTCAGTCAAAAAGGCGACTCGCAAGAGTGGCGGAAAGAAAAAGTAGGGGGTTCTAGAGCGAATGGGCTGGCGAGCGATCGCCGGCCCTTTCGCTGCCCTCTCTGCGGATCGTCTATCGCGAGTACCGCCCGTTAGCGAGCTCCACAATGCGGGCGATCAGTCCATCATACGGAATCCCCGACTTCGCCGCCGCGCTGGCGAACTCGCTCTCCTTCTCCAGATAGCAGTTCGGATTCACCTCGATGACGTAAATCTCACCCGCGTCAGTTACTCGCAAATCTATACGCGCATAGTCGCGCAGTCTGAGAGCGTGAAAGCACTCGATGGCGACCTTTTTTATCCGCGCAGTCAACTCTTCGCTGAGATTCTCGGGAAATAGAGATTTGCTTCCCGCGAACTCTGCGCCCGAGCCAGCTCCGTCATCTCCCCATTTCGCTTCCCAGCTCGCGATCTTGGGTTTGTCGGGAGGAAAGCCGGAGAAGTCCAGCTCGATGATTGGTAATGCCTCGACGTCCACATTGCCAAGGACCGCCACGTAATATTCGCGGCCGTCAATGAACTCCTCCAGGAGAACCGGCGACTTGAACTCGGTCTGAATGGAGCCGATTTGTTCCAGGAGCTGGGAGATGTCGTGCACAACAGACTTGGCGGTCACGCCGAGTGAAGCGTCTTCCTGCGGCGGCTTCACTATGACGGGGAACTTGAGGTCCTGAGCGTGGTCCAGTGCGCCGCGAAAAAGCGATGCGAACTTCGGCGTCTGGATCTCATGAAAATTGAGAACCTTCTTGGTGAGCGTCTTGTCTCCGGCCAGGATCAGGCCCGCGGGACTGGAACCGGTGTAACGCAGATGCAGAAGGTTGAGTAGCGCCGCCACATTCGATTCCAGTGCACTCTTGCCGTCGAACGACTCCGCGATGTTGACGACGAGGTCAGGCTTCACCCTCTGGAGAGTCTCAACCAACGGCAGGACCTCACGGTCGACTTCGAGACGCGTGACGTGATGCTCCGCAACGCTTAGCGCCGCCTCGAGCTGATCGAGCACCGGGTCTGCCGGTGG
>JACDCM010000088.1 GCA_013817545.1 Gemmatimonadaceae bacterium
CGCTGGCTGGCACGGGCCGACCTGCAGCGCGAGCTGGACGCGGTTGCCGACGAGATCCGGCGCTACGAAGAGTACATCAAAGCGCAGGTCAAATGACTCGAGTATCCCTGCGTTCCCGAAATGAGATGGACTCGGCGTGAAGAACCCTTCAATGTCCTCGCCGTCTGCGTTGTAGTCTCGGGTGCGCACGTGTCTCGGGCTCAAGATGCCGGGCCGATGCCTCCGACGAGATCGGCCTTGGACCCCACGGCGGTGGACACAACCGGGGCGATGCGCTACGTGGTGATCCTTGGCGGAAGGAGGCCGGACGCCATGTCGTAACGAGTGGCGATGGCAGTGTGACCCGGGTCGACTTCACCTGCAAGCACAACGGCCACGGGCCGGAACTGAAGGAAGAATACCGAGCGTACCCTCACTATGCGCAAGGTCGCCGAGGCCAACGTTAACCTAAGCCGCGAAACGCGGCGCGTGCAATTGCTGGCACCCACCGGTGTCGGCTTCACGTAACCTTTGCCTGGACCACGACGGGCGCCTCGCCCAAGTTGTTCGCATTGATTCCGTATCGCGAAGGCGAGCAGCGCTTACGCGATCTCAGGACGAACCGAGGCGCGCCCGGTACACGCTGGCCTTGGCCGACTCGCCCGATCGCTCATAGTGACCGATCAGGTAGCCCAGCGCCCTCCGGGTATGGGAGTCGCCCTCGCCGCGCTTCGCGCGCAACGCCGTGTAGCCACCGACGAGCAGCGATTCGGCCTCAGTCATCCGTCGGAGCGCGGACAGGCAGAAGCCCAGTTCGATCTCGGCCTCCGCGATCTGCCAGTGACTGTCGCGCAGCATCCGCCGCCGGCTCGCGAGAGCCTCGCGCAGGAGCGGCTCGGCTTCGGAGGCTTTCCCCCGGTCCATCAGCACCCGGCTGAGCCCGATCAGCGTCGTCGCGACGCGCGTGTGACCGGCCGGCAACGCGTCGCGTTGGATTCCCAGCGCCTGGCGGTACAACACCTCGGCCTGCATGAAATCGCCCTTGTCGCGCAGCACGCCCGCCAGGCCCATCAGATCGACGGCGTGCAGCGGATGCCGGTCGCCGAGCACCTTGCGCCCGATGGCGACCGCCTCGCGGAAGAGGGGCTCGGCGCCGGCGATGTCGCCTTTCTCGTGCAGGAGCGTGGCGAGGTTATACAGGTTGATGTTGATGTGCGGATGATCGTTGCCGTGCAGGGCGCGGTTCTTCGCGAGCGCCTCGCGGAACAGTGGCTCAGCCCCTTCGAAGTCGCCCAAGCCGCGCAACGCCGTGGCGAGACCGCCCAGGGTGGTCGCCACCAGCGAGTCGTTCTCTTTCGGCAACGTGCGGCCCGCAGCCAGCGCCTCTCGGTACAGCGCCGCCGACTCGTCGAAGTCCCCCCGGCCCCGCAACAGATAGGCGAGGCCGTTCAGGCTGGCGACTACGTCCACATGCCGGTCGCCGAACAGTCGCCGCCGGATCGCGAGTGCCTCGCGGTAAAGCGGCTCGGCGTCGTCGAAGTGGCCCTGGTCCCGCAGCAGGTATCCCAGAAGGAAGAGACTCGCCGCCGTCTCGGCGCCGTCGCCGCCGGGGGTCCGGCGACGGGTCGCGACGGCTGAGTCCAGCAGCGGCTTCGCCCGATCGTAAAGCCCGAGCCCGAGGTACGCGCGACCCATCGCGACCATCATCTGGGCGCGCACCTCCGGCTGACCCGTCAGCTCCCGATCGATCCGCGCCGCGCCGCTGTCGAGCATCTCCCGCACGGTGATCGCGTTGCCCCGGGACTGGTCCGGGTTCGACTGCTCGAACATCTGCACCAGGAAATCCGACATGCGCTCGGCCTTGTCGCGCTCGCGAGCAATACGCTCCGCCTGCCTCCCGATCCTGGCACCCTGCACTGCGGTCACGATGCTGACCCCGAGCAGCAAGAGCACGGCTATCGCACTCGCCGCCACCCCCACGCGGTGACGCCGGATGAACGTGCGCGCGCGATAGCCGGGCGTGTCCCGGCGGGCGCTCACGGGAAGTTTCGCGAGATGCCGCCGCAGGTCGTCGCCGAGCTGCTCGGCGCTGCCGTAGCGCCGTTCGGGCTCCTTCCTGAGCGCCATCAGCACGATGGTGTCGAGATCGCCCTTGAGACGCCGGTGGAGCCGCTCGACGCTCGCGCCACGTGTCTCGCTCACCCGCGCCACCGTCGAGCCAGTAACTTGCCTGGCCACGCCGCGCAGGACCGCGGCGGAGGGCCGCTCCGGCTCCAACTCCAGCGCCAGCCGCTCCACGTCGAATGGACGCCCCTCTAGCGTCTCGAAAGGCCGGTGTCCGGTGAGCAGCCCGTAGAGCACGACGCCGAGCGAATAGACGTCGCTCGCCGTGGAGACGGCCTCGCCGCGGAGTTGCTCGGGACTCGCGTACACGGGCGTCATCATCCGCGCGCCGGTGCGGGTGATTGTGCCGTCTTCCTCTGCCTGCGGCCCGAGCAGCTTCGCGATGCCGAAGTCGAGCAGCTTCACCTCGCCGCCATCGGTCACCAGGATGTTCGACGGCTTGAGGTCGCGATGGACCACGAGATTCCGATGCGCGTACTGCACCGCCTCGCATACTCCGCGGAAAAGCGCCAGCCGCGTCTCGATGGGGAGGCGATGCTCGTCGCAATAGCGGTCGATGGGCGTCCCCTCGACGTACTCCATCGCGAAAAAGGGGAGCCCGTCGGCGGTCACGCCGCCGTCGAGCAGGCGGGCGATGTTGGGATGGTCGAGCGAGGCGAGGATCTGCCGCTCCTCGACGAAGCGGCGGATCAGGTGCTCGTCCGGGTCGATCTCCCGGCGCACTACCTTGAGCGCGACCCGTTTCCGGTAGTGGTCGTCGTCGCGCTCGGCCAAATACACGACGCCCATCCCGCCGCGCCCGATCTCCCGCACCATTCGGTACGGGCCAATGTGCGTGCGCACCGACGTCTCAGGTACGTCGGGGAAGATCACAGCGGTGAGTAGGGGTGCGGCGAACTCGGCGGCCGGCTCTTCGAGGAAGTCCTGCGCCACGTCGCAGGAGCGGAGCAGCCGCTCGACCTCCGCGCGCAGGACAGCATCTCCGGTGCATGCCTCCTCGAGGAAGACCGTGCGCTCGCGCGGCGCCAACTCCAGTGCGCCGTCGAGCACGGCTTCGATCTGAGCCCACCGCTCGGGTGAAGGCGCTTCCATGGCAATCTCCGGCGGGGTGTCGGGCGTGGCGCGGATCAGGCTACGTCGGCGTGCATCTCTTGAAAGAGCCAACCCTTCGCCTTCACCCAGTCCCGCCGCACCGTCCGGGAGGTGACCTGAAGTGCCACCGCGGTCTCCTCCTCGGTGAGCCCGCCAAAGAAACGGCATTCCACCACCCTGCAGAGGCGCTCGTTGAGCGCCGCGAGCCGGATTAGCGCCTCGTCGAGCGCGATCAGTGTTTCCGTCCGCCCCTCGACCGCGATCGCCGCCTCGTCGAGCGTCACCGGCCGTCGCTCCCCGCCGCGCTTCGCCGCCCGGTGCTGCCGGGCGTAATCGACGAGGACCCGGCGCATCGCGCGGGACGCGATCGCGAAGAAGTGCGACCGGTCGGCCCACCGCACGCGGGTCTGATCGACCAACCGCACGTACGCCTCGTGGACGAGCGCCGTCGTGCTCAGCGTATGATCCCCCCGCTCGCTGCGGAGCTGCAGGTGCGCCACGCGGCGGAGCTCTTCGTAGACGAGCGGCAGCAACCGGTCGACCGCGTCGGCGTCCCCCGCTTGCCAGTCGAGAAGGAGCCCGGTAATGTCGGGCGGTGCGTTCATGGGCACGGGTGATGGGACGACGGTACCGGCATGCCGCCGGCTCTCCATGCAACATGAGTCTCCGCACTCCCGGCCGCAATGGATGCAGCCGGCCGGGACAGGGCTACTCTCGCCATGTCCGCTTCCGCTTCGGCGCTGCGCGCCCTGCCGTTTCTCGCCAGAGACTTTCCCATCCGCCGCGCCTTTCTGCCTATATTGACTCGCATGCTCGAAGTATCTTCCCTTCTGACCTCCGCCCTGGCCGACCGATACCAAGTACAGGGCGAGCTCGGCCAGGGCGGCATGGCGACCGTGTATCTGGCCGAAGAGCGCAAGCACGCGCGCAAGGTCGCCATCAAAGTCTTGCGGCCGGAGTTCAGCGCGTCGCTCGGTGCCGAGCGTTTCTTGCGCGAGATCGGCATCGCCGCGCGGCTCGCGCATCCCCACATAGTGCCACTCATCGACTCGGGAGAGAGCGAAGGGCTGCTGTACTACGTCTCCCCATACGTCCCCGGAGGATCGCTGCGCGAACGACTGAAGCGTGACGGGAAACTACCCGTGAAGGACGCGCTTCGTATCGCGCAGGAGATCGGTACGGGTCTCGACTACGCCCACCGCAGCGGGTTCGTGCACCGGGATGTCAAGCCGGAGAACATCCTGTTCGCCGATGGTCATGCCGTACTCGCCGATTTCGGCATCGCGCGAGTGTGGTATGAGCCCGGTGCCGATTCCGTGACCGAAGCGGGACTGACCATCGGCACGCCCGAGTACATGAGCCCTGAGCAGGCCATCGGTGAACGCGATATCGACAGTCGGAGCGATGTGTACAGCCTTGGTGTCGTCCTGTACGAAATGCTCGCGGGTGAACCACCGATCAGGGGAGATAGCGCGCGTGCGACGATGTCGAAGCATGTGACGGAGATCCCGCGTCCCGTTCGCGCGCTGCGCCCGGACACTCCTTCGTCAGTCGAAAAGGCAATCACCAGGGCGCTCGCCAAGGATGCGCGGGCACGCTTCAGCAGCGCCGCCGACTTTGTCGCGGCAATTCAGGCGAGCGGAGCCGACGCCAGCCGCGCTGTTCCAACACCTACGCGCAGTGTCGCCGTTTTGCCTTTCGTGAACTCCAGCTCCGATCCCGAGAACGAGTATTTGAGCGATGGGATCACCGACGAGCTGATCGATGCACTTACTCAGGTCGCAGGACTGCGCGTCGCGTCACGCACGTCAATGTTTGCGCTCAAGGGAAAGCCGAGGGACATCCGCGCTATCGGTGCGTTGATCGGCGCATCCGAGATACTCGAGGGAACAGTACGCAAATCCGGCGACAGGTTACGCATCACCGCGCAGCTCACCTCCACGGAGGATGGCCAGCTGCTCTGGTCGCACCGTTACGACAGAAAGCTGGACGATGTTTTCGCGATTCAGGATGAGATCGCGCGCACGATAGTGAATACCTTGCGAGCTACGTCATTTGCTGATCTCGCGGCAGCTCCGCAGAAGCGGCCCACGGACAATGTGAAGGCGTACGGGCTGTATCTCAAAGGGCGCTACGCCTGGAACAAGCGCAGCCAGGAAGGGGTGAGCGAGGGGATAGAATTTTTCGAGCAGGCGATTACGGAGGATCCCAATTACGCACTGGCATACACCGGACTTGCTGACTCCTATGCGCTGCACGTGGACTACCGAAGCGTTCCTGTTGCGGAAGGGTTCGAGCGCGCGAAAGCCTACGCGCGCAAGGCTTTGGAGTTGGACGACACCCTCGCGGAGGCGCACGCATCGCTCGCCTGGAGCCTGTTCATCTACGATTGGAACTGGGTGGAGGCGGGACAGGCGTTTCGCCGCGCGATTCAACTCGATCCCAAATACGCGACGGCGCACCAGTGGTACGCTTTCCTACTGTCTTCCCAGGCGCGGCCAGACGAAGGCCTGGTGGAGGCACATACCGCTGCAGACCTGGACTCAGCCTCGGTTTCCGGACGCCGAAGCCTGGGGTGGCAGTACTACTATGCCCGTCGGTACGATCAGGCGAAGTATCACTTGACGCGCGCAATCGAGATGAATCCCATGGCGGAAGAAAATTACCGCGTTCTAGGGCTCAGTCTCGCGCTTCATGAGCAATTCGACGAAGCCGAGAGCACGCTGCGCGAGGCAGTCACAATGTCGGGGGCGGGCTCCTATACGATGGCCACGCTGGGCTATGCACTGGCCCGCGCAGGCAAACGGAGCGAGGCCGAAGGTATTCTCGCCGACCTTAAAACCACATCGGAGAAGGAGTATGTGTCGCCGGTAGCGTTCGCGACTCTCTACCTGGGCCTCGCCGAAGCTGATCAGGCGCTTCACTGGATAAATCTGGCGCGCGAGGATCGGCGTGGCTGGCTTGCTTACCTCCGAGTCAACCCGATTTTCGATCCTTTGCGCTCGGACGAGCGGTTCCTGGCGCTCACCGCAAAGATGCGCCTGTAATGGAATACAATTGCGGATTGCGGATTAACTGCGAACTGCGAAGCAGTTGCTAGTCCGCAATCCACAATCTGTTTGGGAACTCCTCTCACTAATGGCGTATTAATTCCAAGTCGTAGCGTGCGACTCTCCGTTTAAATCAGTAGTGAGGTAACGACATGCACAGACGGATGTTCCTGAACGGCGCAGTGGCTCTTGCCGCCGCGCCTCTACTCAAGCCGGCGCTCGCGCTGGCAAGCATCGGCGGCCATATGACCACGAACGCCAAGGATCAGCAGGATTCGCAGGATACGTTCAAGAAGCTCGACAAGCCTGAAAAGGAATGGCGTCCGCTACTCAGTGAAAAGGAATATGACGTCCTCTTCGACGAGGCCACCGAGCGTCCCCATAGCAGCCCACTCAATGCGGAAAAGCATGACGGGACTTTCGTGTGCGCCGCTTGTTACCTGCCGCTGTTCTCATCCGAAACCAAGTTCGAGAGTGGCACGGGCTGGCCCAGCTTCTACGCGTCCCTTCCCGGAAGAGTAGAATCGAAGCGTGACTTCAAAATGATCATACCGCGCACGGAGTATCACTGCGCACGATGCGGCGGTCATCAGGGCCATATCTTCGGCGACGGACCGCGGCCAACCGGCAAGCGGTATTGCAATAACGGTATCGCTCTGCGCTTCATTGCCAAAGGTGAGAAGCTGCCGCCGCTACGCGGTTGACGGTGCGAGCTTCGAGTCTCGCGGCAGGGTTGCTGGTAGCCTGCGCTCTGGTAATGGTTGACACAACCACCGCGCAAACGACGCAAGGGGAAATGCTGCCGAAAAACGCCGAGGCATCCGTGGCCATATTTGCCGGCGGCTGCTTCTGGTGCATGGAGCCGCCATTCGACAAGACCCCTGGCGTCCTTGCAACCATCTCCGGGTACACCGGCGGCTCCCTCGCCAATCCGACCTATGGGCAGGTCTCCGATGGAGGCACCGGACATTACGAGGCATTGCAGGTGACCTACGATCCGGCCAAGGTCACCTACGCACAGCTGCTCGACGTATTCTGGCGTAACGTCGATCCATTGGATGCTGGCGGTCAGTTCTGCGACCGGGGTAATCAATATCGTGCGGCCATTTTCTACGCGACGGACGAGCAGAAAGTACTGGCAGACTCATCCAAGCGCGCGATTGAACAGTCTGCCAGGTTCCGTAAACCGATAGTGACACCCGTAGTTCCGGCAGCTGTTTTCTATCCCGCAGAAGACTACCACCAGAACTATTACAAGAAGAACCCGATAAGGTACCGCGTCTACAGCTGGAATTGCGGACGTGCGCGCCGGCTCTCGAAGGTGTGGGGGTCATAGTTCTCTAGCGGCGGCGCTACGCCCGCCGATCCGGTCAACTTTACACCAGTGCCAGACCCTTGCGGACTTCCTCTGAAATCGGGATCGGTCGCTTGTCTGCGTAGTCAAACATCACCTGTACTGTGCGCCCTTCCGCAACGAGCCGACCGTCGCTCACGCTTCGAACAGCGTAGCTCCACACCCAGGCTTTGGTGCGCACTTCGGTGGTGGTGATTTCGATATCCAGCTGCTCCCCGATCATTGCCTCGCTGACGTATCGCACGTTTGCCTCCGCGAGGATGAAATCAGGATCAACCGGCTGTCCCATAACGTCCACCCATGCCCGCCCCCGAGCCATCTCAAAGAATGTGAGAAAGGTGGCATTGTTGACGTGGCCCTTCGTATCGTAGTCGGGATACCGGGTTTCCAGTGGGAAGCGCATAGCCTGGTGTGGTTTGGGAGTCGAGTCTTTTCTTGATGCGGCTACCTTCTCGGCCGCCGTACTGGCTTGAATCAACCGTGTCTCGCGTTCCCCGGCTCTACTTCGCGTTCCCGACTGATAGCACGACTTTTCCGAACTGCTTCCCCGACGCAAGTCGCTCAAATGCTTGCCGACCGTCCTCCAATGGAATCACGGAGTCGATAACAGGAACGAGCTTCCCCTCCCGGAACGCTTGCACGATCGCGTCGAACTCGGCTTCATTCCCCATCGTCGAGCCCATTAGCGACCACTGGTTCCAGAACATCCTGCGCAAGTCGGTTTGAACAAGCGGGCCCGAAGTCGCCCCGCACGTTACCAATCGGCCACGCCTGCCAAGCGCGCCAAGGGAAGCTTTCCAGGTATCCGAACCGACGCTATCGATAATGACATCTACGCCACGCTTTCCTGTTCGCGAGCGAATCTCGTGCGCAACATCCTGCGTTCGGTGATTCAGGGTCTCGTCGGCGCCAAGGGCGCGGGCACGATCCAGCTTCGAGTCACTGCCCGAAGTAACCCAGACACGTGCGCCGCGCAGTTTCGCGATCTGGAGCGCCGAGAGCGCGATTCCACCACCAATCCCCCAGATAAGTACGTCTTCTCCCTCGCTCACACGAGCACGAGTCACGACCATTCGCCAGGCAGTCAGCATGGTGAGTGTGAATGCGGCAGCAACGTCCCATGAGGTATCATGTGGAATAGCCCGTACATTCGCCGAGGGTACAGTGATGTACTCCGCGAACGTGCCCGGTAAATGCTCACCGAGCAGTTTGTATCCGATGCAAAGCGAATGCTCTCCTTCAACGCAGTACTCACACGTCCGATCGCTGATCCCCGGATTGATGACGACGGGATCTCCCGGTGAAAGTCCGGTGACACTGGGACCAATCGCATCGACTACACCCGCGCCGTCGCCACCCAGGATCCACGGCGGCTGGATAGTGACGCCGGGAAGCCCGCCAAGCACAAACAGGTCCAAATGGTTCAGCGCGCCCGCCATGATACGGACACGAACATCCGTCGGAGACCGAAGGTCCGGAATCGGCAGGTCGTCGCGGAGGCGGATCTGCTCGATACCGCCATGCGCGGATATGGTGAGTGCTCGCACGAGTTAACCGAAGGATTATATTAGCGAGAAGTGCTCAGTCATTAGCCATTTTCAAGGAAGGCACCCGCATGATCTCAATCAAGGTCCCCCCGCTCGGCGAATCGATCGTGGAAGCGACAATTGCGAAATGGCTCAAGCAGCCCGGTGAATCGGTCGCACAAGGCGAAACGCTGGTAGAGTTGGAGACGGACAAGATCACGGTGGAGGTGCCGGCGTTCAAGTCGGGAGTTCTCGCAAAGCACCTGAAAAATGAAGGCGATGTCGTCAAGGTCGATGAGGTGCTCGGCGAGATGGACGCATCAGCGGTACCAGCCGGTGTTACCGGGGAGGCGACACCGGCCAATGCTGGCACGGCTACCCAACCCACCGAAGCGGGCGGCAAGAAGACGGGTGCAGGAGCACCCCCCAAGGGTGAGGCGAAAAAGCCGGGCGCCAAGAGCGAACAGCCGGTGGCGGCGCAGAAGGAGGCCAAGACGTCGCCTGCTGTCCGCCGGATTGCGGCCGAGGAGAGTGTGGATGTTACCCAGGTAGCCGGGACAGGCCGCGATGGACGTGTCACCAAGCCTGACATGGTCGTGCACCTGGATGACCGGAAGGACGGGAGCGCAGGCGTCGCTTCCTCGGCATCAGGTGGGGGCCCCCCCCCGATGAAACAATCTACCGCGACCTCGCTCGGAGCTCAGCATCATTCTGCCGCTCCCGCAAATGCTTCTACGCTGTCCAGCGGCGAACGCGAGACGCGCGAAAAGATGTCCACCCGGAGGCGCCGGATAGCGGAGCATCTGCTGGAATCCCAGCACTCGACGGCGCACCTCACCACTTTCAATGAGGTGGACATGTCGGCCGTGCAGGCGGTTCGCGATCGCCTGAAGGAGAAAATTGAGAAGGAGCACGAAGTGAAGCTCACCTTCATGCCCTTCTTCGTGAAGGCTGCTTCGATGGCGCTCAAGACCATCCCAGTCGTGAACGCGCAGGTCGAGGGAGATACGGTCGTTTATAAGCACTACGTGAATATGGGAGTCGCAGTGGCCTCCGATCAGGGCCTTGTTGTCCCGGTGATCAAGGATGCCGACCGCAAGGGCATGCTCGACGTCAGCCGCGATATCAGCGCCATCGCCAAGCGTGCTCGCGAAGGCAAGCTGACAATGGACGATCTCACCGGTGGCACCTTCACGATCACCAACGGCGGAGTGTTCGGGTCACTCGTTTCTACACCCATCATCAACTACCCGCAGGTTGGCATCCTCGGCCTTCACAAGATCCAGGATAGGCCGGTTGCCCAGAACGGTCAAGTCGTCATTCGGCCGATGATGTACATCGCGCTTTCATACGATCATCGGATCGTGGATGGCCAGCAGGCCGTATTGTTTCTGGTGCGGGTGAAGGAGTTGATCGAAGATCCGGCGGCGATGCTGGTGGAGTGAAGGATTTCGGATTGCCGGACTGGATTGCGGACTGCGGATTGCGGATTTAACTGTACTCAGCGGTCGCTCAACGCTATAATCACCGCCTTTCTGCAACCAGCTTTCCTCCGCAATCCGCAATCCGCAATCCTTCATGCCTGAGACACAACTTTCCCCTGACCTCGTCGTTATCGGCGGCGGACCCGGCGGTTACGTCGCCGCCATTCGAGCCGCGCAGCTGGGACTCTCGGTAGTCTGCGTCGAGATGGACAAGACACTCGGCGGGACCTGCGTCAACGTCGGATGCATTCCGTCCAAGGCGCTGCTCGAATCGTCGCACCATTACGAGTTCGCGATGCGTGACGCGAAGGCCCATGGAATAGGCATTGGCAGCATCACGCTCGACCTCGCGACCATGCTGAAGCGCAAAACCGATGTGGTATCCCAGAACACTAAGGGGATCGAGTTTCTCTTCAAGAAAAACAGGATCACATGGGCGAAGGGAAAGGGCACATTGCGCAAGGAGAATGTTGTGGAAGTGACGGCCGCCGGCGGCGGTACAACATCCTACCAGGCAGGGAGCGTCATAATCGCGACCGGCTCCGTGCCCATCCAACTTCCCTTTTTGCCATTTGATGAGGAGCGCATCCACTCCAATGACGGCGCGCTTCGCATTTCCGGGGTTCCGACTCACCTGATCGTCGTCGGCGGCGGAGTCATCGGACTCGAGCTCGGCTCTGTCTGGCGGCGGCTCGGCGCCAAAGTCACAGTGGTAGAACTCCTGCCCACCATCCTCGCCGGCAACGATGCGGACGTGATCAAGGAAGCGGACAGAATATTTCGGAAGCAGGGGCTGGATATCCGAACCGGTACCAAAGTCACGGGCGGACGCCGGGAAGGCGATAAAGTCTTCATCGACGTCGAAAAGGATAACAAAGCGGGAACGCTCGAAGGTGATCACGTGCTCATTTCGATCGGCAGGACGCCATCGCTCGCCGGAATCGACGCCGCATCAATCGGGCTTGCCCTCGGCAAGAGAGGCGAGATCGTCACCGACGATCAAATGCGCACCAATCTTCCAAACGTCTACGCCATCGGGGATGCGATTGGCGGAATGCTGCTAGCGCACAAAGCCGAGGAAGAGGGAGTCGTAGCAGCAGAGGTTATCGCGGGGAAGCCGGCGAAGATGCATTACGGATCGATCCCCGCGATCGTTTACACGTGGCCCGAAATCGCCTCCGTCGGGCTCACCGAAGCGCAGGTCAAGGAAAGCGGACGAGAGTACAAGACCGGGAAGTTTCCCTTTTCGGCGAATGGACGAGCGCGGACCGCTGGAGAAACCGCTGGTTTCGTGAAGTTCGTCGCAGATGCCCACACCGATGAGCTGCTCGGGGCACATCTGATAGGGCCGAACGTGTCGGAGCTCGTGAGCGAGGTAGTGCTCGCATTCGAATTTCAAGGTTCCTCAGAAGACATCGGCATCACGGTCCACGGACATCCGACTCTTTCGGAGACCATAAAGGAAGCTGCGCTCGGTGTTTTGGGTCGCTCCATTCACATCTAGAATGCTGTCGCACCATTCCACCCGTACTGCGTCTGCGTTCCGCTAGCCGCAACGGCCCAGCCCTCGCGATGCACGAGTCTTTTCTTCTGTCGATACGGGCTCTCGACGCGGATACCGTCAGCTCGGCTCGTGAGCTGGCTCGATTAAGTCTCGACGGTACCCCCTACGCGGAGCATTTCCTCGTGTCGCTTCACGGGGCTGCGACCGCACCGGGCAGAGAGTCTCGCGCGCTCGTCGCGCACTCCCGGGACAGGGAAGATCTATTGGGCGTGGTTGTTTTCGGTGAGGTCGCCGGAACGGTGGGCACCGGCAAGCTTCATTTCGTCAGC
>JACDCM010000403.1 GCA_013817545.1 Gemmatimonadaceae bacterium
GTGCAATATCTCCGGGGACCCCGGCTCGGATCCATCGAGGAATCTTTCATTGCCAGGCTAAAGCCAGGCGACCGCTTTATCTTCGCCGGCAAACCGCTGCAGTTCGTGCGAGTACGCGACATGAAGGCTTGGGTGCGACGAGCGCCGTCCGCGAAGGGAGCCATCCCGCGATGGATGGGAAGCCGTCTTCCCCTCTCTGGCGAGCTTGCGGCTCGTATCCGCATGCGGCTGGAGGAAGCGAGCCGCGGTGAATTTCGCGGTGCCGAGATGGAAGCCATGCGTCCGATCCTGGCAGTACAGGCGAAGTGGTCGCGCATCCCCGCCTCCGATGAGCTTCTCATCGAGCGCGTGCGCACGCGCGAGGGCCACCACCTGTTTTTTTTCCCGTTCGAGGGTCGGCTCGTGCACGAGGGTCTCGCGGCTCTGTTCGCGTATAGAATGTCCCGCTTGCGCAAGATCACCTTCAGCACTGCCGCTAACGACTACGGGTTCGAGCTGTTGTCGCCCGACAGCGCGCCATTGGGCGAGGCGCTTGCCGGCGGATTGCTCGGTGCTCAAGCACTATTGGAAGACGTGCCCGCATCGCTGAACGCGACAGAGATGGCAAGGCGTCAATTTCGCGAAATAGCACGAGTGTCCGGTCTGATCTTTCCGGGCCTTCCACGGTCGGGGAAAACAGCACGGCAGCTCCAGGCGTCGAGCGGCCTCTTTTTCGATGTTTTCATGCGCTATGATCCGGCCAACCTGCTGCTGACGCAGGCACACAGGGAGGTGCTGGAGCGTCAGCTCGAGAGCAGCCGTCTCGGGCGCACACTCGAAAGGTTGTCACGCTCCAGCATCGTCATCACCGAGCCCGCACGAACACCGCCGCTTGCCTTTCCGCTGCTGGTCGACCGCACCCGCCAGCGTGTATCCTCCGAGTCGATGACGGACCGTATCCGGCGCATGCAGCTGGTGCTGGAACGCGCGGCGGGTAAAATCCCGTGACGCTCGACGTGCGCATCGAGATCATGGGCGAGACACTGACGTTGCTGCCCGAGCGGGCAGTCTTCTGGGAGCGTGACGGGTCGCTACTCATAGCGGATCCGCATTTCGGAAAGGCCGCTTCTTTTCGCGCCGCCGGTGTCCCCGCTCCCCATGGAACCACCCTCGATGGAGTCCGCCGTCTTGATGTATTGCTCGCCCGAACTCGGCCAGGACGGGTCATCTTTCTTGGCGACTTTTTGCATGCCCGAAGCGGTCGTTCGCCAGCGACATTCCAGCATCTCACCGAATGGCGAGCGCTGCATCCGCATGTGGAGATGGTGCTCGTCCGCGGAAACCATGACCGAAACGCTGGTGATCCACCGCCGGAGCTGAGACTCGCATGCGTTGATGCTCCGCTGCTCGCGCCGCCGTTCGCTTTCACACACCGCCCTGGACCGACCAGCGACGGCTACGTGCTATCGGGACATATTCATCCTGGAGCGGATTTGGTTGGGCCTGCGCGCCAGCATGTACGGTTACCCTGTTTCTGGTTTCGTGAGAAGGACGCGGTGCTTCCTGCTTTCGGAGACTTTACCGGCTTGGCCTCCATTGCAGCCGATGCTGCGCACCGCGTGTTCGTTGTTACGGGGGACGCGGTGCTCGAGGTGTCATCAGAAACAGCTTTGCGAGACGAGTGACGTGTTGCGCTAGACCGATTTCACGGGAAAACATTCCAGGATCGCACGGTACCGATAGTCAAAGATCTTTTCGAGCTGCTTTCTGACTACAAGAGCGTTGGCAACGCGCCCAAGCACGCCAAGGGGGAGCGCATACTCAACGCGGTCGCGCATTGTCACGCCAAATCCCCCTCCGTCCTCCTCGAAGGAATGCGTGTGCACCCAGCTTCGATACGGCCCTCTCTCCTGGGCATCCTGGAATCCCACACCGGGCCGCCAATCGGAGATGCGCGATACCCAGGCAAGTGAGAGACCGAGCCACTTGATCCGGTACTCGATTCGTACTCCCTCGTGCATCTGCGGCGGCGGATCTCCATGGATCCTGAAACCGAGCGACGGCGGCGTGATGCGCGCCAGATTGCGCGGTTCGGAGAAGAATTCAAAAACTTCGGCCGTGGTGGCGCCGATATGCTGGGTTCGCTCCAGCACATACGTGCCTCTCACTGCAGGACACCCGGGTTTCGGCGTCGCGACTCTCGCGCTTGAAGTCGCCTTTTGGTCACGCGCTGGTTGATTCCGTACGCTTGGCAAATGCCCGAATATCGCGCGATTCGATAATTCGCGTCCCGGGCTGGTCCAGTACGGCAGCCTGTAGCAAGGCTCCTGCAACATCTCGCGCATGCACCGGCCGGTATTTCGCGGGCGCGAGAAAAGCGAGCGGCTTCGTTACAATCTCACCAAGTCGAAACTCGTGCCGTTCGCCGAGCAGTAGCGACGGTCGCGCGATCGTAACGCTTCGGTAAGAGAGAGCCGCAACCGCAGCCTCCACTTCCCCCTTCACGCGACTATAGAAAACGCGAGACAGAGAGTCGGCACCGAGCGAGCTTACAAGAAGAAAGTGCTGAGCGCCCTGTTGCGCTCCCAGCCGTGCAGCCGCAACGACGTAATCGTGATCAACCTGGCGGAAGCGTATCTTCGAACCGGCGTTCCGGATTGTGGTTCCCAGGGCGGAGAGCACATGCGTCACGGAGAAGAGATCGGCGTGATCCTCCAGGCTGTCGAAGTCCACAACGTGCTCGTGCACCTTTGGGATCCGCATCCCGAGTGGTAACGGTCTTCGAGTGAGAACCACAACACGCTCGAACGCGGGGTGCTTCGCGAACTCGCGCACGCACTCGCCGCCAACGAGGCCGGTCGCGCCGATTATCAGAACGCTCTTGTCTTTCCGGTCATCCATCTATGTGTGATCTCCCGGCCCGCAACGAGTGAGGTGTTCGGTGCACGGTGCACGGTTGGTAAAGCCCGTGGACGGTGCTCGGGAAGATGCACTCCAACTGAGCGTCAGCATGAAGGAGTTCCTTCCTGCCTGGCTCCCCCACGTGCCGGCAATCGCAAAGTAGGCAAAGCGTTCCAATGATGCCGAAGATAACGAAACCTCCGAGCAACATGCCGAGGTGCCCCCTTGCCTACTCATCTCCGCCGAGCTTAACGTATGGCTATGCCAGCGCCAACCACCTGGACCCGGGATCACGTGCTCGACCTCATGGAGCACTCTCCGACCCATTGGCCGCGCTACGAGCTGGTCGACGGCGAGCTGCTCGTGACGCCGGCGCCGCGCCTCGCGCACCAGCACGCCCACAGTGTTCTGTTAGGTCTCATAATTGGGTACGTGAACGCGCACCGCATCGGGCTGGCTATGTCGGCGCCGGGTGACATCTCACTCGACGGGAAGTCGCTCCTGCAGCCTGACATTTTCGTCGTCCCCTGGATATCGGGCCGTCGGCCACGCGATTGGGAAGATGTGAAGTCGCTGCTTCTGGTCGTCGAGGTTCTGTCTCCGAGCACCCGGCAACTCGACCGGGGACTGAGGAAGCGGTTCTATCAGCGGCATGGTGTGCCGGAATTCTGGACCGTTGATCTGGATAGTCAGATCGTCGAACGTTCACGTCCTGTCGATCGGTCTCCGGAGGTGGTGCGCGATGAGATCTTGTGGCAGCCAGAGGCTTCGATTCCCGCGCTAAGAATCGATTTACGGGCGTTGTTTCTGGAAGTCCTCGGCCCGGATAGCCCGGACTCAGCGCAGTGATGCGGCTAGCGATAAAGAGCGACGCTACCTTTGCGGGCAGCGTAGCTCTTTTTGATCACAGTACTGGTGGCACTTCACACGGCCCCTGATTACGCCCCTATCT
>JACDCM010000404.1 GCA_013817545.1 Gemmatimonadaceae bacterium
CCCACCCATCCCTCCCGATTCCCGATTCCCGAATTCGTTACGCCGACCGCAGCGCCGGATCAGCATCTTGCACGGCCTCATCCTGGTCCTCTCGTAGAGCCCGCATAACGGTTCGTCCCGCCGCGAACGCGCCGAGTATCACGTACAGGTAGAACGTGTAGAACCGCCACCAGACCAGCGTAGCGCCAAAAATGGGTGCGGGGATCGAATCGCCGAGGAAATGCTTGAAGGTTACCTCGATCAATCCGCCGCCACCTGGGACGGGAGCAACTACAGCACCGTACACCAGCGCGAGAGGCCACAACACGAGCGGTGCGAGGGGAGCGACAACGCCTAGCGCGTAGACCAGCAGGGGCAAAAGCATTGTCCGCAGCAATATGTGCGCGACGGAGGCGAGCCAGGCCAAACCCAAAAATCCGAACCGTGCACCGCGCACCTCTATGACGCTCGATCGGATGCGTTCCAGCGCGCGCTGGATAGTTTGCCAGCGCCGTCCAGTCAGGCGCAAAGACACGGCCCATTTCGGTGGAGGACCGCTGGTGTCGCCTCTCGACAGAACTACGCCAAGCGCACCGATTCCGAGCACAACCGCAGCGTAAACTCCGACGACTCCGAGTACGCCGGTGAGCGCACTCCCGGCTTCCTTGCGAAAGTAGATGCCGAGTGCGACCACGACGACAGCGAGTGACGACATCTCTAGCAAGAGCTCCAGAAAAAGCAGGAGAAGATTTCGCGAGGGCGGTACCCCAGCCTCCGACAGTACCAGAAAGCGCGCAGGCTCGGCCCCAGAGCGGCCCGGCGTAATTGCAGCGCCGAAGTCGCCCCCCAGGCAGACGCGTAGTCCGGTACCGATGGAAAGTGGAATGCGAAGAGATAGGGCACTGAGCTTGAATTTCAGCGCACGCGCGAGCACCTCGAGTGCCACGATCGCTGTTGCGGCTGCGTGCGCCCAGAGCGGCAGTATGGCGGGGTTTCGCTGTTGCGGCCACGTCGTGTACACGATGTAAACCGAGGCGCCAATCGTGACCGCGAAGGAGACAATGGCGAGAAGCCAGCGCTTGGAGCTCACTTGCAGTTCGGTGTTCGGTGCTCGGTGCCTGGTGCCCGGTTGGCACAACGCGGTGTTCGGTGCTCTGTGGAAAAAGGCGGTGTCCGGTTCACGGGTGGGCTAGTGCGCTGTAATTTGGAAGTTCCTCCCGGTCGTTCTTTGCGGTCCGCGGAGCGCCCATCTCTGTTAGTTACCGTATTCATGGAATCGATCACTGGGCAGGTGCCGGGCGTTGGGTGCGATGCCAGATGCCAGCTGTTAAGGACACCTACGGTAGTTCGCCCGGAAGGGATTCGGTAGGTTGGGAGCGGCAGAGAGGTTGCAGCGCGGTCGCAAAGTTATTGTGTCCCGGGACGTCCGGAAAAGCACACCCATTCAGCCGCGCAAGTACGTCGTTATAGCGAGGCCGTCCGGCGAGCAGCGGCTTGCTGCCTTTTCGGCAAAGCGTACCTTCTCGAATCCCAATGACCCGAGTTCCATGACTGCATCATACGTCGGATCGCTTCGCCTGGTTCTAGCGCTGGCCATCAGCGTGCTTTCAACGCCACGAGCAGCCGGCGCGCAGGCTCCAACAAAGGAGCGTAGCGCGCGGACTACGCGCGACAAGCCACCAGCTGGCCGGCCGACGGAGATCCTTTGGGATCGATGGGGCATCCCGCACATCTACGCCACGAGTAACGTGGAGGCATTCCGGGCGTTTGGCTGGGCCCAGGCGCACAGCCACGGAAATCTCGTGCTGCGTTTGTATGGGGAGGCGCGCGGGCGTGCCGCCGAGTATTGGGGGGAAGGGAAGGCGAGCGGAGACGACCGGTCGAATCTCGAATCAGACCGCTTTGTACGCCTGATGGGGATACCGGCTCGGGGCCGCGAGTGGCAGAGGCAGCAGTCGCCGGCATTCCAGCGCTACATACAGGCATTCGCGGCCGGCTTCAACGCGTACGCTCGTGCGCACCCTGATGAAATTAGCGACAGCTTGAAGGTTGTCTTGCCGGTGACTGCCGCGGATGTGATGGCGCACGTCCAGCGCGTTATCCACTTCGAGTTCATGCTCAGGCCGGACGCGAACGAGGCTGTGGTCAGTCGGTGGAGTTCCGCTGGGTCGAACGCCTGGGCGATTGCTCCGTCCAGATCCGCTAGTGGGAAGACGATGCTTGTGGCCAATCCTCATCTTCTCTGGTCCGGATTCTATACGTTTTACGAAGCGCAAGTGTCGGCGCCCGGTATCGACGCGTACGGTGTCGCCCTCGTCGGCTTTCCTGGAATCTCCGTCGCTTTCAACGACCGGCTCGGCTGGACGCACACCGTGAACACCCACGACGGGCGTGATCTGTACGAGCTGACGCTCGCGGATGGTGGATACAGGTGGGATGGTCGCGTGCGCGCATTTGACGTGCTCATGGATACGATCAGGGTGAGACAGCCGGACGGGTCGATGCGGCTGGAGCCCACGTCGTCCAAACGCTCTGTCCATGGCCCTGTCATCTCGGAAAAATCCGGCAAGGCGATCGCCGTTCGGGTTGCCGCTCTTGATCGCCCCCATTTGCTGGAGCAGACGTGGGATATGATGCGCGCGAAAAATATCGTGGAGTACGAGCGGGCCTTGTCGCGGCTGCAGGTCCCGATGTTCAATGCCATCTATGGCGATCGCGACGGACACATTCTGTACGTCTTTAACGGCACCACCCCACTGCGACCGCGCGGCAACTGGGCATTCTGGTCAGGCATCGTTCCGGGCGACACGTCGTCGCTGCTATGGACACGGCAGCATGCTTATGCGTCTCTTCCGCGAGTTTTGGATCCTCCGAGTGGCTGGGTTCAGAATTCGAACGATCCGCCCTGGTACGCCACCTTTCCGCTGTTGCCCAAGCTCGATGCGGATTCCTTTCCGCCGTACATGTCACCGCGCGGAATGGCACTTCGGCCGCAACGCTCCGCGGAATTGCTGAGCGAGGCGCCGGCGAAGCTCAGCTTCGATGACGTGGCAAGAATGAAGCACGACACGCACGTGGAAATGGCGGACCGTGCGCTCGATGAGCTTGTCGCCGCCGCGCGCGAGGGCGGCAGCGAGCGGGTGAAGCGCGCGGCGTCCACGCTCTCCGCCTGGGACCGGAAAACGGATGCTGGCAGTCGCGGCGCGCCGCTCTTTCTGGAGTGGGCTCGCGAGATGAATCGCCGCGGCGTGAGAATATATGCGACGCCCTGGAGCGTGGAAGCGCCGCTCACTACACCCAAAGGTCTGGGAGACGCGGCGCGAGCTGTGGTTGCGCTGGATTCGGCTGCGGCGAAGATCGAACGGGATTTCGCATCGCTCGACGTTGCATTCGGAGAGGTGTACAGGCTCAAGCGCGACACGCTCGACCTGCCCGGTAACGGATTTTCCGACCCGTTCGGAGTCTTTCGCGCGACGTTCTACGCACCGGATGGCAAAGGTTTTCGCGCTGTGGGCGGCGATTCCTGGTACGCGATCATAGAGTTCGCAACTCCGGTGCGAGCGCGTGCACTGCTCAGCTACGGCAACGCGTCGCAGGAAGGCTCACCACACCGGACGGACCAACTCGCGCTTTATAGCAGGAAGGAGCTGCGGGAGGTTTTCCGTACGAGAAAGGAGGTGGAGGGGAGTCTGGAGAAGAGAGAGGTAATTCCCCGGTGATCCGTACTTCGTAATTCGAAGTCGTAGTCGTTGGTTCGTGATCTCCCGGAATTCGCGCTAGCGGCTGAGTGTCGGGTGGTGTGCGATGAGAGCGTTGCTTGACGTGCTGGGTGATCCAGCGTACCA
>JACDCM010000005.1 GCA_013817545.1 Gemmatimonadaceae bacterium
GACGACCATCCACGCGCCAGGCTGCCAGAGCGCGGCGCACACCAGTAGCAGAACAAGTCTCGGTATTGCCAGCAACGCATCGCTCAGTGCCATAAGCAAGCGATCCACAATTCCGCCGTACCATCCGGCGAGCGCTCCCAGGGAGATGCCCATCGCGCCCGCCAGCGTGGAGCCGGCGAGCCCAACGATCAACGATAGACGAGCGGCGAGCATCATGCGGACGAAGATGTCACGCCCGAAACGGTCGGTGCCGAGCAGATGCCAGTTGCCCGCTGCATCCGTTCCTCCAGGTGCAACGAATCGCAATCCCAGAACGTCACCGATCGCTCGCGGGTCTGTGCCCGCTATCTCGGGAACCAGCGCCGCGGCGCCTGCAAGGATGAGAAGCATCGCGACAGACGCACGCGCTATTGGCGTCGCGAACACAGATGAACTTTGTACTCCCCGTCCCCCAGCCTCAATTCCCCATCTCTTTCTCACGTCCGCCTTCGCGGATCGAGCCAGGGTAGCGCCAGGTCCGCGGCGAGGTTGGCGGTGATCACCATCGCCGCATACAGCACCGTCGCACCAAGGACCACGGGGTAATCCCGCGCGGCGATCGCTGTCAGCATCGTGCGCCCCATTCCCGGCCACGCGAACACACCCTCAACAAAGACTGACCCCGCGAGAATTCCCGGGAATGCCAGCGCGAAGAGCACTACCAACGGCGGCAGCGCATTGGCGAGTACGTGCTTCACTACGACGCCTGTGCTCGACACTCCCTTGGCTTTCGCTGCGCGCACGAACAGCAGGCCAGCCAGATCCGCGACAATGGTTCGCGTGTAGCGAGCGATGCCGGCCGCTCCGATGGCGGCAAGAGTGGCGACGGGAAGTATGGCGTGGCGTGCGACATCATGGAACGCCGAGAACCCCGTGGCATCAGAGGCCGGGTCGCGCACGCCGAACGCCGGCAGTCGCAACCACTCGGGAAAGCCCCACCGCGCCGCTCCGTAAGTGAACACCGCGATCAGCGAAAGCGCCAGCCAGAAACTCGGCGCCGCGTACACTGCCGTCGTCAGCACTGTCAATGCGACGTCGCGCTTCTTTCCAAGCTTCGCGGCCTGATACGCTCCCACCGCAATTCCCACGATGAACGTCAACAGCAGCGACGCTGTTCCCAGAAGCAGGGATAACGGCAGCGCCTCCCTCAACACTTCCGCGACCGGACGGCGCAACGTGAAGCTCTCACCCAGGTCGCCCTTTAGCAGTCCCTTCGCCCACCGTGCATATTGCTCAGCCACGGGTGCGTCGAGACCGAGCTCGGCACGCAATCGCACCGCGTCGCTCGCGGATGCGGACGGCGAAATGAGCAGCGACGCCGGATCGCCCGGCGCCGCACGCACAAGGAAGAAAGTGAGCGTCAGAACGATCCAGAAGAGGACCACCGCACTCACCACGCGGCGCATTAACGATCGCATGCACGGATGATGCAGACATGCCGCCCTGCGTCAACGGGCGCCGCTGCACTGCTCGGCGCACTTGCGCTTGCGTGTGGTACTCCCGCTCGCCCTGAAGGGACGATCGTTTACGCCTCGGGAACCGACCTCGAATCAGCCAATCCACTCGTCACGATTCACACGGCCTCGCGCCAGGTGCAACGCTATGCGCTCTTCGTTACGCTTGCCCGTTACGACGCGATGCTCGAGCCTGTTCCCTACGCGGCGCGCTCGTGGGAATGGTCGCCGGATCGCAAGACACTGCGGTTCATGCTCGCCTCCGGACTGCGCTGGCACGACGGCGTCGCGACAACCGCGCGTGACGTCGTGTTCACGCTCGATGCGGCTCGCGATCCGCAAACCGGTTATCCGCGCTACTCCGATCTCGCCGATATCCTCAGCGTCACATCCGACAGCGATTCCCTGGTCTCCATAACCTTCGCCCGGCCGCAGCCGCGATTCCCGCTGGTATTATGCGAATTGCCCATCGTGCCGGCGCATCTCCTCGCAAATGTACCGCGAAGCGCGATGCGTCAATCCGATTTCAGCATGGCGCCAGTTGGGAACGGACCTTTTCGCTTCGCGGAGCGACGCGCCAGGCAGCGGTGGGTGTTCGAGCGCAATCCCGATTTCCCCCGGGCCCTCGGCGGACCGCCACGCGCGCACCGTTTCGTAATCGCCGTCGTGGATGAGGCGACGACCAAGTTCGCCGGTCTCGTCGGCGGAGAGCTGGACGTCGCTGGAATCGCGCCCGCGATGGCTCAGCTCGTTGGTAAAGACCCGTCGCTGCGCGTACTGGACTATCCGGTTCTCTTTTCCACGGGACTGGTCTTCAATACTACGAAAGCGCCGTTCAATGACGCGCTCGTACGGAAGGCGATATCCCTGTCTGTGAAGCGGGAGAGAATCATTGCTGCTGCATTGGCTGGGTACGCGACGGTTGCCAGCGGGCCGGTGCCACCCAGTCATCCCTATGCGGCTCCGCCCAACAGCACGCTGGATACCTTGCTCGCTGATTCCCTCCTCGACGCAGCTGGTTGGCGCCGTGGCTCGGACGACCGGCGCAAACGTGCCGGCAAGACCTTTGACGTCGAGCTCCTCACCGTTGGGAGTGGTGACAACGCGGCGGAGCAGCTCATACAGGGTGACCTGGCCGCGCGCGGGATACGCGTCGAAATCCGCCAGCGCGAGCTCGCGTCCTTTCTCGCAGTGGCGCGCGCGCCCAACAAAACCTTCGATTTACTCCTGACCGGAGTTCCGGGAGATCTGTCGCTGGCCTACATCGCTGCGATGTACCACTCGCGGCTCGCAGGCGGGGCGCTCGACTATGGGGGCTATCACACTGCGGTCCTGGACACATTGCTGGATCGGGCGCGCACGGCTGAAACCGACGTGCAGTCGCGGCTTGCATGGCTCGCTGTACAGCGAGAGCTAGCCAGTGAGACGCCCGCCGCATGGGTCTTTCATTCGCGTGGACTGCAGGGTGTAGCCCGGCGTCTTCGCGGAGTGACAATGGATCTTCGCGGTGAGATGGCCACGCTGTCCGACTGGCATATCGCGTCGGATTCAGCTGTCGCGTCGCGCGCACGATGACGCTTCTCATTTCGCGCGATGCTCTTGCACGGCGTCGTGAGGTAGCGAGCGGCCCGCTGGCGGGGCTCGCTGCGTCCTTGCGCGCCGACCTCGAGCCTGTGGTGCAAACACCACCCGAGATACCTCAAGTCAAGGCGCTGCTATCGCGCGATGGCGGCCGTTGTCCGCGCGATGGTGCTACGCTCGAGTTCGATCCCTATTCATCAGAGGCACACCGCTGTGCAGTCTGTGGCAACGTGTATGCTGGTGACCGGCACTATCGCTGGTGGGTGACTTTCCGGCAGCTCTGGCTTGCGGAGCGCGCCGTGCATGCGGCCCTGCTTTTCTCCTTGACCAGGGAAGCGGCGATGCGCGGCCTCGCCGAAGGCATTCTGGACGGCTACTCCGAGCGCTACCTGACATACCCGAATCGCGACAATGTATTAGGGCCCACGCGTCCCTTTTTTTCCACGTATCTGGAATCGATCTGGCTGCTGCAGCTCTGCGTCGCGCTCGACCTGCTGGAGTCGAGCAGCGCGACGAATCGCGTCACGCGATCTTTCCGCGATCACGTTATTGAGCCGAGCCTGCGCATCATTGCCAGCTACGACGAAGGCGCGTCGAATCGCCAAGTGTGGAATAACGCCGCACTCATTGCAGGCAGCATCCTCCTCGGCCGTGATCGCGAAGCAGCTCGCGCGATCACTGGCGCCTCGGGACTCATATCGCATCTGGACAGCGGACTGCTGGCGGACGGTACCTGGTACGAGGGTGAGAACTACCATCTTTTTGCGCATCGCGGGCTATGGTACGGTGTCTCGCTTGCTAACAGTGCTGGCGTCGAAATTCCCGGCCGGCTGCTCTCCCGATTCGATGAAGGTTTCGCCACACCTATCGCGACCGCCTTTCCGGACTTCACCTTTCCCTCGCGCCGGGACTCACAGTACGGAGTTTCTCTCCGTCAATGGCGTTTTGCCGAATCCTGCGAGCTCGGGCTGGTACGGAATACAGATCCTCGTCTGCTCGGCGCCCTGTGGGAGCTGTACGACAACGCGCCTGTCGATAATATCGGCGAAGGCAACCGCGAAGCGCAGCGCCGTGCTACCGGCCGCTGGCGGTCCACGGCCGAGTCCGAGCGCAACGAGCTGCCCACACGACTGACGCGCGCGGACCTGGGCTGGCGGTCGCTGCTCATGGCGCGCGCGGAGCTCCCCTCGCTCGAGCCGACCGCGCCTGAGTCAGTTGTACTGGAGGAGCAGGGGATTGGTGTTATTCGGCGAGATCACGGGCGCGTGTACGTCGCGCTCGATTACGGTCATTCCGGTGGTGGACACGGCCACCCCGATCGGCTGAATCTTCTGCTCGTGAATGGTGAGCATCGATGGCTGGACGACATGGGAACGGGCTCGTACGTGGATCAGTCACTGCACTGGTACCGCAGCACTCTGGCGCACAACGCTCCGCTCGTTGGCGGTAAGTCTCAGGCGCGCGTGCATGGAGTCCTGCGCGCTTTCGACGAGCGCGGCGGCGCGGGCTGGATCGCCGCGGAGGTGCCGTCGCCCGGTATCGCGCCAGACGCGACGGTGTCACGAGCGGTGGTTGTCATGCCGGACTACCTGATCGATCAGGTAAACTGGAATGCTCCGCACGATGTGACCATCGATCTCCCAATACACGTCGTAGCGAGCATTTCCGGAACAGGGCAGGCGAGCAGCGCAGTGCCGGAGGGAGCCACGGGTGCGGAGGATGGTTTCTCTTTTCTCCGTGAAGCAACTGTCGCGACTTCTGACCGTGATGTGGCCGTCCATCTTCAGGCGACATCAGGCAGCGATACCGCACATGCCTGGGCGTTCACGAGCGGAGGCACCGCTCAGTGGTGGCGAGCAGTTGCACCGGGCGCACCCGGCAAAGGCGACAAACCGTTTTTTTTCGTACGAGTGGTTGGACCGGCCGGAAGCGTCACGACGGTCTGGAGCTGGGCCAATGCCGTGCGACATGTAACGTGGCATGCTGGCGCCCTTCATGTCCAACTCAAGGAGGAAGCACGTCATGTACATACGCGTCGAGAGTGGGAATGGCGTGTGGAGCTGTTTGCCGGCGGCGCGCGAAGCAGCATTGACCTCGCCGGCATCCGCACGTATCCGCGCCGCGAGACGCCGCCCGTACCGGTAAGCGCCCTCTTCGCGTCTCTGATCCCGCCCAGCCACCAGCTTCGCGCGGGCAGTCCGCCAGTGAAATACTTTCTGGCTGAACGGGAGTATCGCCCCTCTGAAGTCTCCTGGCTGGATGCAGGTGCTCCACGCGCCGCGGTCCAGGTGGGGGTGCGTGGTGAATGTGTTGATGTGACGGTGGAGGTTGAGAAAACGCCGGCCGTATTTCGTGACCGTGCTGCACCCGACCCCGCGCTGGATAACGAGCATCCTGACATCCACAGCGATGGAGTGCAATTCTATCTGTTGTCCCCCAGCTGGAGCGAGCCCGCCGCGTGGCTGATCGTTCCTGAAAGTGCACAGCTCCGGCCGCGAGTTCGAGAGATTGAAGGATCGCATCCGCATATTCCACTCGACGCAGCCTGGCTGAAAACGGAGGGCGGATACCAGATCACACTGACCATCCCGCTGCAGGCATTGGGCGACCAGGCATCAACTCGTTTCTCCCTCGACGTCATCGTTAACGATATGGCGCCAGACAGGGAGCGCAGGCGCGGTCAGCTCGTGTTGAGCGGTGGCGCAGGCGAGTTCGTCTATCTGCGTGGCGATCGCCACGACGCCTCGCGGTTCCTCCACTTCATTGCGAGCAATGATTGACGCAAATATCCTCGGCAACGTCGTCGTCGTCCTGTCTGAGACACAGGACGCAGTGAACATCGCCGCGGTAGTCCGTGCCATGAAGAACATGGGTGTCAGTAAACTCAGGCTGGTCGCCCCGCGACCATACGATCCGTATCGCATCGAGGGTGTCGCGCACGGCACGGAGGACATAGTCCGGAGCATTCAGCACTACGACACGCTCGCCGCCGCTCTGTCCGACTGCGTGCGCGTTGCCGGCTTCACTGCACGACGGAGAGCCGCGAAACGCGCGATGTCGGATCCCCGCTCCGCTGCGAATAACCTGCTGTCATTCGCATCAGACGGTCCTATTGCGCTCCTCTTCGGCCGTGAGGATCACGGGCTTCCCAACGATGCACTCGACCTCGTGCACATTGTGGTCACCATACCCACGACCAATCACGCATCGATCAATCTTGCGCAAGCCGTGCTCATCGCCCTGTACGAGCTGCATCTCGCGGCACCCGATGCCACGCGAACACTCGCCCCTCCCAAGAAAGATGCGCCACCCGCGACGAGCGAACAGTATGAGCAGTTCTTCTCAGACGCGGAGCGCGCTCTCGCCTCGCTGGATTTCTTTCGGACGAGAAACCCCGAGCACGTGAACCGGACGCTGCGCTCGATCGTGAGCCGCGCGGCGCCTGACTCGCGCGAGATCCGCCTCCTGCGCTCGATGGCTATCGAGATACTCAGGACGATCGAGCGCGTTTCGCGCCGCACTTGACGCTCGAACCCAACGCACGCTGCTTACCGCCATGGCATTCTTCTCGAATCGCGATACTGACGAGGACCAGGCTTCCGAAGATGCATCGGAACCGGAAGAGCTCTCTTCTGACGCCACGACCTGGCGCGAGCGCGCGGCCGATCTGATTCCCGGCGGCGCATCCACTGGAAGCAAACGCCCGGACGCGTTGTATGGGTCTGAAACGACCTTTGGTCCGACGCACTTCGAGCGCGCGGTTGGCTGCCGGCTGATCTCTACCGACGGAACCGAGCTGATCGATTGTTCAATGGCACTCGGTGCGGTGGCGCTTGGATACGTCGAGCCCTCTGTCACGGAAGCTGTGATCAACGCCGCGCGTGCGGGCAATGTCACCGGGCTGTCGCACACGCTGGAGGTCGAGATAGCGGAGCGGCTGACCGCCGCCATTCCGTGCGCCGAACAGGTGCGTTTTCTTAAAACAGGTGCCGAGGCGGTCACGGCCGCCGTTCGCATAGCACGCGCCCACACCGGACGATCGCATGTCCTGGGATGCGGATATTTTGGCTGGCTCGGCTGGTGGCAGAAGGCGGCCGGCTTGCCCGCTGGCGCACATGCCGACTTCGAGGCAGTCCCGTTCGACGATGCGGACGCACTGTATGAAGCATCCGAGCGCATCAGAGACAAACTTGCCGCCATCGTCATCGAGCCCGTTATCGAGCGATTACCCTCGGAAGACTGGATCAATGTCGCACGCCGTGCCTGCGATGATTTTGGGGCGGTTCTTATCTTCGATGAAGTCAAAACGGGCTTCCGGATTCGCCAGGGCGGATATCAGGAATACGCCGGAATTACTCCGGATCTCTCAACGTTCGGTAAAGCGATGGCGAACGGCTTTCCACTCGCCGCTGTCGTGGGAAAAAGAGAGATAATGGATGCCGCGCGCTCCACCTGGATTTCTTCGACGCTCGCGAGCGAAGGGTGTGCGCTCGCTGCCGCCGGCGCGGTGCTCGATTGGCATGAGCGAGCAGAGGTGAGTGAGGCACTCTGGAGCATCGGAGGGGACATCATGACCGCAGTCTCGCGCGCGGTGACTGCGAGCCGAGTGAATGGTGTTACGGTCGAAGGCATCGCACCGATGTGGTTTCTCAAGTTCGACGATGCTCGTCGCGAATCTCGTTTCCTCGAGCTCGCCCTCGGGGAAGGTGTTCTCTTCAAGCGCGGAGCGTACAACTTCGCATCGCTGGCGCACGACGATGACACGATCGCCGAAATCGAAGGGGCAGCGAGCGCCGCATTCGTAGCGCTTCGTGAGGAGGAGCAGTGAGCCAGCCACTGGTGGATGTGCATGCACACTTCTTTCACGCTGCCTGCGGTCGCGCTGACTGGCGGGACCTCAATGCGGCCCGATTCCGCGCGGGCGATCGTATGGGCATCACAGTGCACATCGCCTCCATGCTGGGCACTTTCGGATTCACATCTCCGACGTATTTCCCTTCACCGAATGATGTGACACTCGGTAACGACGAGATGCTCGCGCTCCAGAGCCGGGAGCCGGACCGCGTTCGGTGCTACGTCACGGTCAATCCGAACGACACTGTTCACGCTTTGGAGGAGATAGACCGATGCGTAGCACGCGGAGCGATCGGTCTCAAACTGGCGGCGAGCCGCCGCGCCGATGATCCGCTCCTCGATCCGGTCGTCGAGGCCGCTGCGCTACACAAACTGCCTATCCTGCATCATATCTGGCAGCATCGCCGTCGTGACTGGCCTGCGCAGGAGGCCTCTGACGCGGTCGAGCTTGGCAGATTGGCGGAGCGTCACCCGGGCGTTTCGTTTATCCTCGCCCACATCGGTGGGGGAGGGGACTGGGCGCACTCATTTCCCGCAGTCGACGACCTGCCGAACGTCTTCCTGGAGCTCTCGGGAAGCGGTGTAGACCGTGGAATGCTCGACGACGCCTATCACGCAGTCGGCGCCACTCGCCTGATCTGGGGCAGCGACATCACAATGGAAACCGGACTCGCCAAACTCCGAGCGCTGCCGATGGTGGGCCTGACCGAGGAGGAGATCAGCGCGGTGACATGGGGCAACGCCGAGCGCATTTTTCCCGCCAGGAGCTTCCCACTATCGCCGCTTGTTTTTGCGGACGCCGTAGAGAGCCGACGTTGACTAGCGATCACGGATTATCCACTTCTCGCTCCACGCTCACGGACGTCAACACTTTCATCGGCCCTTATCCTTTTCGGCACGTACCGCATCCCGAGCCGGACATCCTTGTAAAAGTTCTCGCGCGCGATGCGGTCCAGCGCGCCTGGGTAGGGCATCTTCCGAGCGCCTTCTACCGGGATCCGTCGCACGGAAACCTGGAGCTCTTCGCCGCAACCGAGGCGCATTCCGCAATCCTGTCACCCGTCCCGACCGTTCGCCCCGATTGGCCGAAGTGGGAGACCGCGCTGGCAGAATACGTTGCACTCGGCGTTCCGGCCGTCCGCGCCTATCCGCCGCAGTGGGGAATGGGCCCGCAAGATTCCAGGATGCAATCGCTCGCTATCGCGTGTGGCGAAGCCGGCGTCGCCCTGCTTCTCACTGTTCGTTTCGAAGACCTGCGCCAACGTCATCACCTCGACTCGGCCGGCGACCTCACCGGTGCCGCGATCCGCGCAATCGCACGAGCGAGCAAGCAAGCCCACATTCTGGTCACCGCCGCTGGCCGAGCGACAATAGAGGAAGCGCACTGGGGCCTCACGCCTGACGAACGCTCTCGGCTCTGGTGGGACATATCCTGGATATGGGGCCCTCCCGACGACGATCTTGCGCATCTCATTCGAACCATTGGTTCGGACCGCCTCGCATACGGCAGCGGTTGGCCCCTGAGATTGAGCCAGACCCCACGCGCAAATCTGGATCTCCTCCCCGCCGATGTCGCCGATAGCGTCCTCGCGAGTACCGAGACCATTGCTCCGCGACGATGATGTCGCTGCGGATGAACGAGCACCGAGCACCGAACACGAACACCGCACTCGTGGCGATACGATCTATTGTCTACCGCACCGTTTGTTGACTAGCGCCCGCATCCCCACCACATTTCGCCCCGGCGAACCGGGCACTCCGACACGAACCAGGGGTTAATGACGACGACGATGAGGAAGTGGGCGGCTATCCCCGGGCTCTGTGCTCTCGCTGCGGCAGCGGTGGTTCTCTCGGCATACAGCGGTGCGTCGAGCGACGAAGGGCGCGACATCGAGCAGCCGCTTCCGTTTCCACATCCGGTGCACGTCAAGACACTCGCGATGAACTGCATGTACTGCCACTTCTCCGCCGGCAAGTCGCCTGATCCAGGTCTTCCCGCGGTTGCCACATGCATGGGGTGCCACATCACGGTAGGCCCGAAGAAGCCCGATGGCAGCGCGCGTCCCGGAGTCGCCACTCTCCAGGAATACTGGAACAAAGGCCAGCCAATTCCGTGGGTTCGCATTCATAAGGTGCCTGACTACGTGCAGTTCCCTCACATGCGTCACGTGAGTGCCGGAGTGAGCTGTCAAACGTGTCACGGTGAAGTTCAGGACATGCAGCGCGTCACGCAGGTCAAGTCCCTGAACATGGGATGGTGTGTCCAATGCCACCTCGGCGAATCGAATCCGCCATTCAAGGCGCGGTACGATTGCAGCACCTGCCATTACTGAGACGACATGAGTTCTAGCAAGGAGCCGAACGGAGCCACGACGTCGGACGGAACGCGGCGCCAGTTCCTTAAAATTCTTGGCGCCACTACCGCGACGACCGCCGCCATTGGTTGCAGCTCCGATCGAGTCGAAAGGCTCATTCCGTATCTCAATCATCCTGACGAGACTGTCCCTGGCGTTTCGACATACTACGCAACGACATGTCGCGAATGCGTCGTTGCGTGCGGGCTGATCGCGGAGACGCGTGACGGACGCACTATCAAGCTCGAGGGCAATCCTGCGCACCCACTGAATCGCGGCGCACTCTGCGCGCGCGGGCAGGCCGCGCTGCAGGGATTGTATAACCCCGATCGCTATCGCGGGCCCATGCTGCGGCGCAACAACCGACTCGAGCCGGTCACGTGGGATCAGGCGCTGCAGGCCCTCGCACAGAAGCTGGGAGAGGTAAGAAGCGCTGGCCGCGCAGGTGACGCAGTCTTCATCAATGGAAGCGAGACAGGAAGCTTTCCAGCGTTCCTGGACCAGTGGCTGACAGGCTTCGGAATGCCTGCGCACTTGAGCTACGATGCGCTGGCAGACATATCCGCCGTCGCGGCAAACCGGCAATCATACGGCGTCTCCTGGCCCGCGCTTCGATTCTCGGAAGCGAAGCTGATTGTCTCGGTTGGGGCCGACTTCCTCGACGGGTGGGGCGCGACCGTACCGCAGCAGCTCGATTTTGCGGATGCGCGCGCCAAAATCGAGGGAGCGCCTCGTCTCGTCTACATCGGCTCGCGACGGTCGCTCACCGGGCTGAATGCGGACGAGTGGATTCCGTGCAAGCCAGGCAGCGAGCTCGCCATAGTGAACGCGCTCAACGGCGCGGCCGGCGCTTCACTGGATCAGGCGGCGCAGGCGGCCGGGGTTCCCGCGGCTACCCTGGAGCGTCTTGCGCGCGATTGGACCTCCACCAGGCCCAGCTTGATGCTCGCAGGCGTTACCACCGCCAATGCGATGGCTGTAGCGCTCGCGGTAAACGCATTGAACCAGGCGGCCGGCAACGTCGGCGTCACGATCCGCCCATCCGAGGCAATATCGGCGTTCGACAACCTGTCCTCGCCTGCAGAAATCGCGGAAGCGCTTGGTCGGATGAATGAGGGCCGGGTTCCGTTGCTATTTGTTCGCAATGCGAATCCGATCTTCACGCTGCCAAGGAGCGGAAAGTTTGCCGAAGCGTTAGCGAAGGTCGCATTCAAGGTGAGCTTCTCGAGTTATCCGGACGAGACTTCCGAGCTGTGCGACCTCGTGCTCCCGGATCACCATCCGCTCGAGTCGTGGGGGGACGCACAGGCAACGGCCACCGTCATGTCGCTGCAGCAGCCGACAATGGATCCCGTCTTCAGCACACGCGCGACAGCGGACGTGCTTATCACGCTGGCGAAGGGCAATCCGACAACCGCGGCTCAGTACCCGGCGCCCAACTACCGGACTTGGCTCATAGGCCAATTTCCGGGCGGACCGCTGGCCTATGCGAAGGCGCTGGAGACTGCCGTCGTCAACGCGCCAGCGCCCGCCGTCCGGCCAATGCGCGAGCTCGCTACGATCGCTATTCCAGCCCCGCTGGATCGACAGCCAGGCGACTTCTTTCTCACCGTGTACCCATCTGCGGTTCTTGGAGACCGTGGGGCGAACAAGCCATGGCTTCAGGAACTTCCAGACCCCGTCAGCAAGATTTGCTGGCAATCCTGGGTCGAAATCCATCCGACAACTGCCGCGAGACTCGATGTTGACCCAGGCGAGCTGGTGACGCTCGAGTCTCCAACGGGGCTCAAGTTGACGGCGCCCGCTTACGTGTATCCCGGCATCCGTCAGGACACGGTAGCAATGATGTTTGGGCAAGGGCATCGTTCGTCTCGTGCCGGTGCCGAAGCGATAAACCATCGCGGCTATCCAGAGGGAACGGTGCTGGAGGGATACGGCCGCTACGCCGTCGGCGTAGGCGTCAACCCGCTGGATCTCCTGCCACCGGGATTCGAATCGGAATCGGGCGCACTGGCGTGGACGTCGATCAAGGTCAAGGTAAGCAGGGAAGGCGGATACCAGCAGTTAGTCACGACCGAAGGCTCAGCGCGGCAGCACGGACGTGGAATAGGACGCGCCCTCGTGCTGACGCCGACCGGACTGCGTGATGCGGACGCTCCCGAGCATGAGGAGACGCCACCAGTGACTGCTGGCGACCCTCCGGCAACGCATGGCGCGGAGGCCGCGGCCGAATCGGGTGCGCACCACTTTCCGGGGGACGCATCCCACGAATTTCTTCCCGGTCTGAGAGCGCCTGTCGCAAATGACGCCGAAGGCGCGCTGGCCAACATGGAAGCCAACGACAAGGGGATGTACGACCCCGCCCATTCCAGCGGAATGACCAACCGCCGCTGGGCCATGACCATCGATCTCGCCCGCTGCACTGGATGCTCGGCGTGCGTCACGGCGTGCTATGCCGAGAATAACATCCCCACCGTCGGCGCGGCGTACCAGACAAAACGCGCGGCGGTCAGCGCGACGCCCGGAGGCAATATCCATCGCGGCCGCGAAATGGCATGGTTGCGACTCGAGCGGTACTACGAGGGTGGAGAGAATGGCAGCTACGAATTTGATACCCGCTTCGTGCCGATGCTCTGTCAGCACTGCGGTAACGCACCTTGCGAACCGGTGTGCCCCGTGTATGCCACCTACCACTCGCCCGACGGACTGAACGTCCAGGTTTACAATCGCTGCGTAGGAACGCGCTACTGCTCCAACAACTGCCCGTACAAGGTCCGCTACTTCAACTGGTTCGGATACGGAGAGCCCAACCGTCCTCAGTACGCATGGCCGGAACCGCTCAACTGGCAGCTCAATCCGGACGTCAACGTGCGCGGCAAAGGGGTGATGGAGAAATGCACGTTCTGCGTGCAGCGTATTCGCGAAGCAGAGAACCGTGCCTCGCTGGAGCACCGCGCGGTGCAGGCCGACGAATTCACTGTCGCGTGTGCGCAGGCCTGTCCATCTCGCGCGATCACTTTCGGCGACGCTGCCAGCCCCGAATGGGCAGTTTCGAAGCAAGTGAACGACCGACGCGCGTACCATGTTTTCGAGGAGCTCAACACGTTCACCGCGGTGGTCTATCTGAAGAAGGTCAATCATCCGGGGCAAGGACAACCGTCTATCGCACCCGCGGCCGAGGGAGCTCATGGCGGCTGAGCCCGTGCGCACGTCGCGGCGAAACAACATTCCGTCCGCGAACGTCCAGCTTCCGGCGGTACAGAGTTACACGCAGGTCAATGACGAAATAATCGCTACGCTGCGCGGAACGAAGGCGTGGTTCGTCGGCCTCGGACTCGCGATAACGTGCCTTGCCATTGGCATCGCCGCGTGGGTGTACCAGATCTACTTCGGACTCGGTGTCGCGGGTTATGCGCCACCGGTGATGTGGGGAGTTTACATCATTACCTTCGTCTTCTGGGTAGGTATTGGACACGCTGGTACTCTGATTTCGGCGATCCTGTACCTCTTCCGGGCCGGATTCCGTACCACGATCTACAGATGCGCGGAAGCCATGACGGTCTTCGCGGTGATGACCGCGGGCCTCTTTCCAATTCTTCACCTGGGCCGGCCGTGGAAGTTCTTCTGGCTTATTCCGTATCCGAACTGGCGCCTTATCTGGCCTAATTTCAAGAGCCCGCTGGTTTGGGACGTCTTCGCGATTTTGACTTACCTCACCGTGTCTACCACGTTCCTGTACGTCGGGCTGCTCCCGGATCTCGCCGCGCTAAGGGACCGCGAGACACATCCGGTGAGGAAGCAGATATTCTCGCTATTGTCGATGGGTTGGCGGAATTCAGACCGCGAATGGCGCCACTTCGCGCGCGCGTATCTCTTCCTCGCAGCGTTCTCGACTCCACTCGTTCTATCCGTACACTCCGTCGTGTCGTTCGACTTTGCCATGGCACTCACGCCGGGCTGGCACGCGACGATCTTCCCTCCGTACTTCGTGGCGGGCGCAATCTTTTCCGGAATCGGGATGGTTTTCACGATCATCATTCCGATCCGCCGTTGGTTCAACCTCAAGCATTATGTCACGATCAACCACCTGGATGCGGCGGCCAAGCTGTGCCTCACGACATCCCTGATCGTCGGCCTGGCGTACGTGACCGAATTTTTTATAGCGTGGTACAGCGGAAACAAGGTGGAGCAGGATTACTTCATGAATCGCGTGTTCGGCCAGTGGTGGTGGGCCGCGTGGATCATGCTGCTCTGCAATATGGTGCTACCTATGTCGCTCTTCTCGCAGCGGCTGCGGCGCAATACCACCTGGCTATTCATCCTTTCGCTGTTCATAAACCTGGGTATGTGGTTCGAGCGATTCGTAATCGTCGTGCCTTCGCTGTCGCACGAATTCGAACCGTGGCAGTGGACGGAGTACGCACCGTCGTGGGTGGACTGGGCCATTCTGCTCGGGAGCTTCGGCTGGTTCTCCATGTGGTTCCTCCTGTTCATCAAGCAATTCCCTGTCATAGCGATCGCTGAGGTGAAGGAGATCATACCGCCACCGCTGAGACGAGCGCACCCGCACGAGGACGCAATCGACGTGAATGCGCGCCACCTCGCTTTTGAGAGCAGAACGCCCGGAGAGCACGCCTGATGCGCGGGGTGCTGGGAGTATTCCATGAACTGGATGCGCTCACCGACGCGGTTGCGGCGCTCAAGAAAGAGCGTTCGGGCGACATCACTGTTTATTCCGCGACACCGCGCCATGAAATCGAGCACGTGATGGCCCACGGCCCGAGCGTAGTGCGCCGCTTCACTTTGATTGGTGGTTTACTCGGTGCGACGTTCGGATACTGGATCGCGATCTGGGTGTCGGATTACTGGCCCATAGTAGTCGGCGGGAAACCGATCGCAGCCTGGGTTCCGTACACGATTTTCGGATTCGAGATGATGGTGTTGATTGGATCGCTTGCGACGGTAGCTGGCCTCTTCATCAATGCCCGGATTCCTCGCCTCACCATGACGGTTGGCTACGATCCACGCTTCAGCGACGGGGCTTTTGGCGTGTGGGTGGCCTGTCCTCCCGACAAGGAGCGTTCGGTCGCGGCGACGCTGGAGCGGAACGGCGCGGTGGAGGTGAGGAGTGAGAGATAGCTTCGGAGTGGGGGATAGGAGATGGGGAGTTGGAGACGCCCAGGAATTCCGCAGTTTGCGGCAAGTTCGGCATTGGAAGTTCTCACTCCCCATCCCCCATCCCCCACTCCCCAGAGCGGTACTCTCCCTGTTTCTGATCTCTATCCTCTCCTCCTGCTCCTGGTTCACCGACTTCAAGGATCAGCCGCGCATCGAGCCGTGGGAGGCGGAGATGGCGGGTAACGACACGACCCCTTTTCGAGGTAATCCGCAGTTCTCCGTGCCCGTTTACGGAAGCGCTGTGCCGGGGTTCATGGTATCGCGCGGCGCTTTCCTGACTGTTATGCCTGCGGTGGTTGACTCGATGGCGGGCCTCGAGAATCCGACGGCTGGCAGCGACAGCTCGATCGAAAATGGCCGAAAATACTATCAGATCAACTGTACCGTGTGTCACGGTGTTGCCGGGGCGGGGAACGGGCCAGCGCTCAACTACGGGATCGCCGCGCCAAGCCTTATCAATGATCGGGCGAAGGGGCTGTCTGACGGCTATTACTTCGGGATAATACGCAACGGGCGCGGCTCCATGCCGAACTACAACCGTATCGAGGAAATGGATCGTTGGGACGTTGTCAATTATATCCGCGGTCTTCAGGGCGTTGGCAAAGCAGTATCCACGGAATTCGGAGTTCCTGGTGAGACTGGTGACAAGGTTCCGGGCGTCAGCCGCACGGCGCCTACGCGGCCAGCTCCATTCTACAGGCCCGGCGGCACAATGACGCCGGACTCCGCAGCCATGGATTCCGTATCACGCGGCGGCGGTCCGGGCGACTCCGCTGCAGCCGCCTCGCCACGCATTGTGGACACCTCCGCCTCCCGCCTCCCACCTCCCGCCTCCCGCTCTACGCCGCCTCCCGCAGCTCGCGAGTCGACTCCCCCCTCCCGCCCATGACGCACCACGATTCCACCCATGTCATGTCGCGCGACGAGATCGTCGCCGCCACAAGCAGGCCAATTCCGCGTGTCTTCACCATCGCGAGCGCAGTGCTCGCGGTGATCGGGGCAATCGTCTTTATTTTCGGCGCCGTAACAGGGGAATCACGAGCCTGGCAGTCGCTGCACTTCAACTGGCTCTTCTTTGCCACAATGTCGCAGGCAGCAGTCGTATTCGTAGCCGTGCAGCGGATCACGACTTCGCGCTGGTCCCGTCCGATCGTGCGCTTTCTGGAGGGCTACGTCGCTTTTCTCCCCGTGGCTTTTCTGCTTCTGATACTGATCTTTCTCGGCAAAGGGCACATCTTCCCCTGGGCGCACGAAGCAGTGACGGTCGCTGAGAAGCGCGTGTACCTCGAGCCGGGTTTTCTCGTTTCGCGCGATCTGATCCTGTTCGCGATCATCACGGCGTTAAGCCTGTGGTACATCTATACAAGCATCCGCCTCGATGTCGGTCTGCTTCCCGACGCCGGCGCCTCGTGGGCCCGTGGTCTGCGCGATCGCATGCGCCGGAACATGAGCGACGAGCGCCGGGCGATCCATTCGACGCATTCATTGCAGGGCAAGCTGGCGGTCTGGCTGTGCCTGGCCTTCGGATTCTTCTACACGGTATTCGCGTGGGACCTGTCGATGACGCTCGACGTGCACTTCCAGAGCGCGCTGTACTCCTGGTGGTTCTTCATGGGAGGCTGGCTGGCGGCTCTCATGACATGGAGCCTGCTCGTGATGTGGTGGCGGAAGCATCTCGACGTGTACGATCTCATCACCGAAACTCACATCCACGACCTCGGTAAGCTGTGCTTCGCATTTACGACGTTCTGGGGCTACCTCACCTTCGGGCAATACCTCGTTATCTGGTACGGTAATCTGGCGGAAGAGACGCACTGGATGCGTCTTCGTCTGATTCAGCCCTGGTTGCCGGCAACGCTGGCAGTCACCTTCATGGTGTTCGTGCTGCCTTTCTTCGGCCTCATGTCGCGCGCGGCCAAGGTATTCCTGCCTACGTTCGTCCTGTTCGCGACGGTGAGCATTCTCGGAATCTGGCTGCTTCGCATGGTGGAGACCTACCCGTCGATACATCCCGAGGCGCACGCACTACCGTTCGGAATCTGGGAGATCGGTGTCGGCATGGGCTTTGTTGGGCTCTGGGGACTTTGCTACATCGCGTTCATGAATGCGTTCCCGCGAATGCGCGCGACAATGCTCTCATCGCCTTATCGGGACGAGGTGCAGGTGCCCGTCGACGCCGAGACGATGCTGCCGCTTCCGGCCCACGAGTAGTTAAGAACTGGGGAGGCGGGAGGAGGGAAGGGGGAGGCGGCGGCAGCACGCTCGCCAGCTCACTCCCATCGCGAAACAGAACTAATTGCTTGCCGCGTCCCGCCTGCCGCTTCCCGCTAACTGCCTCCAGCTTCCCGCTAATTGCCTTCCAGCATTCCCATCAGGACAGTCAGGCTCACAGCTCCGCTCTGGCGCTTCGTTTCCTTCCCGTTTCTGAATACGATCACGGTAGGAATGCCGCGGATAGCGAATCTTCCGGCAACTTTCTGGGCGCGATCAGTATCGAGCTTCGCGATCAACGCAGTGCCCTGCTGGCGCACCGCGAGCTCGTCGATCGTGGGCGCCATCACTTTGCACGGGCCGCACCAATCGGCGTAGAAATCGACCAGAACCGGAAGCTCGGAATCACGAATCGTGCGATCGAAGTCGTCATCGCCAAGGTGAAGGGGGCGGTCGAGAAGCATCGGCTTGGCGCATTTTCCGCACTTCGGCCGGTCGGCAGCCCGAGTCGCATTCACCCGGTTCCATGTGTGGCAGACCTGACAGCGTAGGGTGACGCTTCTGCTGGCGGTTTTGGTATCTGGCATCGTACTCCGGGCTGAATCTCCTTGAATGTCGCATTGCCGCTTCTGCCTGTTGTCGCCTGTACGGGAGCTTTTCGTGCGAGCGGTGCTTATCTTTCGTTGTGAGGGGCGTTAGCTCAGCTGGGAGAGCACTAGCTTTGCAAGCTAGGGGTCGCGAGTTCGATCCTCGCACGCTCCATTGTATTCGAATGTGTATCGGGCAGTGCATTCGCACTGCTCGTTTTTTACGTTCAGCCGCAGTCTCGGAATTTTATAAGCATTCGGAATACGAGTTAATCAACACCTCTTGAGGCCGAGAAACGAGTTGGATTGGCAGTGGCGTCATGGTTAACGCGCTGTCATGCCGCGCTTGATGTCTGTTTCATCCACACGGAAATAGAAGGGATTGTAACAGGAGAATGCTTGAATAAATAAAAAAGCGGGCGATCCGAAGATCGCCCGCCCTCTCGTGTCAAGACCGATAGCTCAAGGAATCGGCGGGATTACGAAACCGTCGATGATGGCGACGACCTGTTCCTTTGTCAGCGGCTCGTCAAACGCTTCGCCGATCGCAAGGTTGACATCTGCAGTGCTCACTCCAGGCAACGCCGTAGCAATGGGGCCCATAATGCTCGCTACGTTGTTGAAATCTTCACCCGCGTAAATCAGACCCAAGGCTGCAACCACTTCGGGTGGCGGAGCCGTAACATTGTCGGCACCAGCCGCTGCTGCTCCCCCTCCACGAACCGTCCCGCTAAAGCGAACGGTCGCGGGGGCGCCGTTTTCCCGGCGAAGCTTGCGGATCTGCGCGGCGTGACGCGCTTCCACCGAATGAATGCGGAGCGCGGCCTCCAGGACGATGTCGTTCGAAATCAAATTGCCCGCCTGTCCCTTGTAGGCACGCACGCCTGTGTCCTCGAAGCCTTGCGTGGCAACGAGCAGGAATTGCAGATCGGTGGTGGCCCTGGCGAACGGACCCGTTTGGGAACCGTTGCCACCCGTAAAGTCAAAATCAGCTGCCGCCCACACTCGCGCCGGACCTCCTAGCGTATCGAGAACGCCGCGCAAGAAAGCCACGTGCGCCACTTCGTGCGTGCGGATCAGAGTAATCGAAGCCCTTGCCTTGGCCGGAATAAGCGCGCGCACCGGCGCGAAGGCCGCGTTATAAGCCGCGACGGCACTCTCGCCCAGCACTGCCTTGTAAAACTCCGCCTCGAGGTTCTCGAGAAGAAACGCGAAGTCCAATACCTGCTTGACCGAAAGCGGTGCCTGACCAAAAACCTCCTTGGTGAGACCGGCAAGTGCGATCGGCACGGAACCAAAAGCAAGCGCGGCAGCCAACGCAGAGCTCATGCCTGCGCCCTGCTTTACTGCGTCACGACGGGAGACGAGCCGGTCCATAATGTCCGGATCGATCGTCTCTAGGATCGGGGTATTATTCATAGGTACAAAATTCTCCTGTTCCTGTTGACGATTTATTATGAGTGCTGCGGAGCTTGATCCGTGGATCCCGCCGGAGCAGTCGGAACGTTCGTAAGTGTTACCTCAGTATCAATGAACGGATTCGCGGCCGTGAGAACCGGTACGAACTCGAGCTTGACGTCGAGACCCATGGCGTTCACGACTTCCGAATTCGCGAACTTGGTGCCTGTCATTCCGTCACGAAGATCACGGATAACGGCAGCATGGCGGGCTTCTACCGACACGATCTTGCCGGCCGAGAGAAGATTTGCGGCCGACGTTAGATACTTGCCAGCGCCGTTGTACGCGGCGACGCCCAGATCCTCAAAAGTCTCGGACGTGAGCAGCAACGTGTTTCTGTTCGCCAGCGCTGCGGTCACCGCCGACGCCGTTGGCGTAAGGGTGCCGATCGCCGCCCCGGCGAGCGCATTCTTGAAGAACTCCCGATGGATTACCTCGTGACGCTGAAGATCCCTGAAAACTTCCTGTTCCGGGGCGCTGAGCGTGGCAAATACCGGCGCAGCGAGAACGGCTGTGTAGAATGCCGCCTCGAGCTGCTCGAGAGCGTACGCATAATTCAGAATGCCGGTGTCGTTGCTCAGATTTATCGTTACCGCCCCGGAAGGCGGCGGCGGCGGATTCGTCCCCGTATCATCATCATCGCATGCGGCAAAAACCGAGGGCAGAAGGACAATCGATCCTCCCACGCCCAGCATCCGCAAAAACTGGCGTCGCGTCTCGATCGTACCCAATGCAGCCGGGTCGCCGATCACGAATGTATTTTTACTATCAGCCATAGACCCTTCCTCCATCACCTAGTCTGCTTCCTTCGGATAGTCGACTAGAAACCGATCCGAAGTCTCCGGCATGAATGCCGGAAAAGCCGCGTTACCCCTATATCGAATCACCATTTACGACTCAATCCGACGTTGGATTCTCTGGTATTTCCCACCTCGATAGTTCGGGTTTCCACTTCCCAATGCACGGTGCGTGCCTGTAAGCACCTGGACCCCAATATGTTTCGCTGCTGTGCGCTGAATCCGCGGCGGGGAAGTCAGCCAAGCGGGAGTTTCACTCCGTGCGCTTGCAGCCAAAGAACGTGTGTGGCTTCAGCTCTGCGACCACCCGCACGTGACCTTGGGTCCTTGGAACAGCGTCAACGCAGGTGTTACCGCGTTGCCGCTCGCACGCAGAGGCTGATGCTAATGCCGCTTGACTTTTGTTTTTTCGCCCGATCCGACCCGCAGCCCGTTCCTGCGCTGCCGCCGAAGCAGCGAAATCTTGTCTAGCAAGGGAGCGCCGAAAGCGCGCTTCCGGCTTCAACGCGTAACGGTCCCCAATTATCCGCCGCTCAGTCTCGACCGCTAATAACTAGTACGACAATACCAGCATCGACGGATTCACCGACGTAACGGCGTAGCGACAATAACGCTGATCCTGTCGGTCGTCGGACAAGGAATCGAACAAGGGGCGCATTTTTTGAACAAGCGGTGGGACACCCTCTACACTGAAGGAGATCAATGTCCACGTGCAAATGCTGTCTGGCCGCGCGAAAACGGGTTTGGCTGTCGCCGCCGTCTTTCTCGCCGCCTGCGCACCCAAGGATGACGTCCAGGCTAATTCTGACAGCGCTGTAATGACAGATAGCTCCGCTGCAATGTCTGCTGGACCCAGAGAAATGCCGACACCCAATGACGAACAGAGAGCCGTACTTGACGAGCTCGCATCGCTCGGCGGCAAACCCATTGAGAGCCTTACTCCAGCTGAGGCGCGCAAACAGCCAACCCCTGCTGATGCGGTAATGAAACTTCTGCAGAAGCAGGGGAAGAGCACTGCGCCCGAGCCAGTCGCGAATGTAGTTGACAGAAGAATTCCCGGTCCCGCTGGACAAATTAAGGTTCGCATCTACACACCTGCCGGCGACGGTCCTTTTCCGGTTATCGTGTACTATCACGGCGGCGGTTGGGTGATCGCTGATCTGGACACCTATGACGCCTCGCCACGAGCGCTGGCGAATGCCGCTAATGCGGTTGTCGTGTCTTCACACTACAGGCAGGCGCCGGAGCACAAGTTCCCGGCGGCGCATGAAGATGCGTACGCAGCTTATCAGTGGACGCTCAAGAACGCCGCTTCCATAAAGGGCGATCCCAAGCGCGTCGCGGTCGCTGGTGAGAGCGCGGGCGGCAATCTGGCAGCCAACGTCGCAATCATGGCGCGAGACAAGCAGGCGCAAATGCCCGCTCACATGCTGCTCGTCTATCCTGTCGCAGGATCCGACATGAACACGCCTTCGTATGTCGAAAACGCGAACGCCAAGCCACTCAACAAGCCAATGGTGGAGTGGTTCGTGAAGCACTTTCTCAAAAGCCCCGCCGAGGCGCAGGATCCCCGCATCAATCTCGTAGCGGCCGATCTCAAGGGTCTACCGTCGACAACTATTATTGCAGCCGAGATCGATCCATTGCGCTCGGAAGGGGAAACGCTTGCTCAGAAGCTCAAGGATGCCGGCGTTGATACGGATCATTCCACGTATGAGGGCGCAGCCCACGAATTCTTCGGGATGGCCGCGGTGGTGGATAAGGCCAAGGATGCTCAAGGCAAGGCGGCGGACCGGCTCAAGAGCGCATTCAATAAGTAAGGAGCGACAAGAGATGCGGAGACATGCATTTGTCGCCGCGATAACCGGAGGACTCGCGTTGATCGCGAGTCCTTCGTCTTCGCGGGCGCAGCAGGAAACCCGGCAGGTAGCGCAGCTTCGGGGAGCCATCTTGCGCCCCACCAAGGCGGATTTCACCGATGCAAGGCTGCGCGCCCTTCGCGCGCCTCCTGGATTTCGCGTCGGTGTTTTTGCCTCCAAGCTCGGATCGCCGCGAATGATGGCCGTCGGTGATGACGGAACTGTCTACGTCACGCGCCCCGACTCCAACGACGTGATAGCACTACGCGATGCGGATGGAGACGGGAACGCTGAAGTGATGCAAAAGGTGGCTGGGCAGCTGGAGCATGTGCATGGCATCGCCCTGCATGAGAACGCGCTGTATTTCGCCACAGTCAAGGAGGTATATCGTTTACCGCTTGCAGGCGCGGGGACTGCTCCGCCTGTCAAGATTTTGGAAGGTCTCCCTGATGGCAGCCAGCATCCAAAGCGGACGATTGGGTTCGGAGCGGATGGGATGCTGTATGTCTCAATCGGCAGCACTTGCAACGTCTGCATCGAGATGAATCGCGAAGCCGCGGCGATACTGCGAGCGAAACCGGATGGCTCCGAGCGCGGTGTATACGCCAGCGGTCTGCGAAATACGATCGGGTTTGCCTGGCATCCGGAAACGAAAGAGCTCTGGGGAATGGATATTGGTGCCGACTGGCGCGGCGACAATCTGCCACCGGAGGAACTCAACAGGATTCAGGGAGCGACCCACTACGGGTGGCCTTTCTGTATCGGTGACCGTCGTCCTGACAGTCTTTTCATTGGCGAGCCGAGGGGCAGCTCCAAGGCGCAATTCTGCAAGGGAACGGCTGCACCATTGGTAACCCTGCCGGCCCACAGCTCGCCAATCGGCATGGCGTTCTATACGGGGACGCAGTTTCCTGAAAGCCATCGCGGAGACGCTTTCGTGGCTGCGCGGGGATCGTGGAACCGCGCGGTACCGTCTGGCTACAAGGTGATGCGAATCCGTTTCGAAGGCGGCAAGCCCGTAGCCGCAGAAGATTTTGTTAGCGGCTTTCTTCTGCCCGGGGGGAGCTCCTATTTCGCCCGCATCGCCGGAGTCGCGGTGGCGCGAGACGGTGCGCTTCTGGTATCAGATGATGCAAACGGCGTGATCTATCGGGTGACGTACGAAGGGAAGTAGGAAGGATTGCGGATTGCGGACTAGGAGCTGTGTGTCATTCTGTTCTCCGCAGAACTATCATCATGGTCCGCAATCCGCAGTCCGCAATCCTTTTTACCTACCTCCCCCCAATGTCATAAAACTGCACCCGATGCATTCGAGCAGCGGGACGGCCAGTCGGTTCCGTTTCCGGTCGAACCCCATATCAGCGGGCGACGGCACGTGCTCGATGAGTTTCGTCATTCTTCCACGGTCAACAACATGGATGCTGGCGGTTGCCCAGCTCGTAATGAGGATGCGCCCATCCTCGAGGGCGAGCACGCCGTCGAACTGCCCGGGCCCTGTTGCTAACGGCGTCGGAGAAGACTCGCCCGTCTTCCACGAGAGCACAGTGTCGCTTCCGAATGGAGCGATGATAAGCGCCCGACCGTCTTGTCCCACGCGACGCTCACGAATTTGCGGTGTATCACGGACCTTTTGCGCTCAGCTTCAATTTCTCCAGCACAGGTATTTGAATGACTCCAGAGACAGTCCGGCCTCCCGCCGTTGGGACAATCGCGCCTGATTTCACCCTTCAATCCACGATCGGCGAACCAGTCACATTGTCGTCATTTCGTGGTTATACGAACGTGCTTGTCGCATTCTTTCCACTCGCCTTTAGCAGCACCTGCACCGCCGAGCTCTGTGACATGGGAACGGAATTCGACCAGTTTGTAGGTCGCGGTGCCAAGCTGCTTCCAGTTAGCGTAGACTCGACCTACTCGCTTGTTGAGTACAAGAAAAAGTACAACATGCCCTTTGAGATGCTGAGCGACTTCAAGCGCGAGGCGTCGCGGGCTTACGGCGTCCTTATCGAGGACCGCTTCTATTCAAACCGGGCTTATTTCCTGGTGGACAAGAACGGCATCGTCCGCTGGTCCCATATCGAGGACAACCCTGGCGTGAAACGCGGGAATCGTGAGCTGCTTGTAGCGATCGACGGGCTCGAATAGCATGTGAAAAAGCGACGGATCAGGGGAGTCAACCAGGCTGTAATCGCCGCCAGATACACACAGGATCCGCCGAGGGTTGCAGTGTGAACCCGAACGCGAAGAACGACTTGAGGTTGTTATCGTAATGTGGCGCGGTTGCAGGTAGACACCGAAAACCGCGCTGTGACAACCGAGCACCGAGCACCCGGCACCAGGCTTCCAGCGTGACCATTGCCGGCATGTCTACGTCTTTCTTGTACCAGCTTCATGCGCGGACTAAGTTCCCGCCAAATCCTGTTCCGGCAACCCCGGGGCGCACGCCTTTACGATCTCAGCTTGAACACCGTTCTTACAACACCGCGCGTTGATACGCCTCTGACGGTCATCGCGGAAATCGCCGCTATCCTCGCACGCGGGCCTCTCGCTGACGCCGCGGTTCGGGATGTATTGCAAGCGTTGCGGCGGGCGATCCGGGCAGACGAAGCATCGATCTGGCGCAGATCACCCGCTGGGCTGGAATGTTCATCCAGGGTCGGCTCCTCGGAGTCGTCAGCAGCGGACGTTGACGCCTCTATCAGCGCCGGTGGAAGCGCCGGTGGCTTGCTCGCTGTCCCGGTTCGTTTCGGTGCGGGCGATGTGGCAGTTCTGTGTGTTCGCCGCAGCCGTGTGACGCCAGAACAGTTCGAGCTCGTCGCAGTGGTGGCCGACCTTCTCAGCGCTCCGTTTGCGCAATGCGAGTGCAGCCAACAACTCGGCGCCGGACGTGCGGCCGCCCAGCAGGTAGCCAGTCGTTTTCTCCAGAAGATCGTGGACTCACTGCCTCTCGGACTGTATGTGATCGACCGTGAGTATCGCATTCAGGCGTGGAACAGGAAACGCGAGACAGGTATGCAAGGTGTTTCGCGCGAGGAAGCCATCGGGCGGACCATCTTCGAGATCCTCTATCGCCGGCCAGCTGGCATGCTGCGACGAGAGTTCGACGAAGTATTCCAGACCGGCAAGGTGCAAGTACACGAGATAGACAACCTCACGAATGGGCTGGTCAGGAGCTATCGGATTACCAAGATCCCGATGCGTATGGACGACGCCGAGGTTTCCCATGTAATCACGATCGGGGAGGACATCACGGATTGGAAGCGGGCTCAGGAGCGAATAGGCCAGGCGGAGAAGCTTGCCGCGATGGGCCAGCTGGCTGCCGGGGTCATGCACGAGATCAATAATCCGATGGCCACCATCGGTGTCTGTGCAGAGGGCATTGCGATGCGGCTGGATGACCTTGCATCGGATCCCTCCGCTCGTGCCGCGATCGACGACTACGTGCGCATCGTTGAGGGCGAGGTGCACCGGTGCAAGAGGATCATAGACAGACTGCTTGACTTCAGTCGTCCGTCGGGCACCGTTAAGTCGCACCTGGACGCCAACGCGGTTATGGAAACGACGCTCTTCCTTCTCAAGCATCACGCTCGCTTTCGCCGAATGGAAGTGGAGCGCGACTACGATCGTGGCAACGGCGCATGGGTGGATGGCAGCGCGGACTCCCTTGTGCAGGCATTCATGGCCATCCTCCTCAATGCAACCGATGCCATGGATGGTGGGGGGACCATCGTTATTCGCACGCGCTCGGACGAGACTGAGGCGAGCATCGAGATCGTGGATCAGGGTTGCGGAATTTCGCGTATCGATCTGCCGAAGCTTTTCGAACCATTTTACACGACCAAGGAACCTGGCCGTGGAACCGGACTCGGACTCGCGATATGCTATGGCATCATATCTGACCATCGCGGCCGAATCGAGGTCGACAGCGCGGTTGGTCAGGGAAGCACCTTCCGCATCATTCTTCCTCGCGCACGAGCGGTCGCCGCGGCATGAAGATTCTGGTCATCGAGGATGACCCTACCGTTGGGCAGTACGTCAAACGCGGGCTCGAAGAGCAGCGATACGGGGTCGATCTGGTCGCTGATGGCGAGGAGGGGGAGCGCCGTGCCGCGTCCGAAGCATACGATCTTATCGTTCTGGACATGCGGTTGCCGGGCCGCTCCGGAATGCAAGTGCTGCAAAACCTCCGTGCTCGCGGATTCGAGCGTCCAATTATGGTGCTCACGGCACAAGACGCAGTCGATGCCAAGGTACAGACGCTACGCGCAGGTGCGGATGACTACGTCACCAAGCCGTTCGCGCTCGAGGAGTTTCTCGCGCGAGTCGAAGCTCTCAGCAGGCGACCGCACACCATCGCATCCAAGGTATTGAAAGTTGCCGATCTCGAGCTCGACAAGGCAACCCGGGCTGTATCGCGCAGCGAAGCGCCAATCGAGTTGACGCCCAAGGAGTACGCCGTCCTGGAATATCTCATGCGGCACGCCGGCCGCGTCATGAGCAGGACATTGATAACCGAATACGCGTGGGATTATCACTTCGATCCGGGAACCAACATCGTCGATGTCGTGATCAATCACCTGCGCAAGAAAATTGACGCGGGCCACACTCAAAAGCTGATACACACGGTGAGAGGAGTCGGCTACGTCGTGCGCGAGGAGAAAGCGCCGGCGAGACAGTAGCGGCACACCCCCAGTAGGCAGCACGCAGTACGCAGTATGCGGTATGCGGTACAAACCCTCCCACGTCACCTCCCGGCATCCCGCGCCGCCGCCGCCCGTAGTATCCTTACAATAGATGTCTTCCATCCGCGCTCGTCTCACGACCTCCTTTGCCGCGGCCCTACTCGCCACCATGGCGGCGTTTGCGGTAACGCTTTTCGTCGCGCGCCGTGCGCGCATCTATGACGAGCTGCAGCGCGGCGCATTGGCGCAGGTGGAGCTCGTGCTGGGAATCGTTGGACAAGCCGAGTTGCGTGGGCGGCGCCTCGCTGCTGTAGGAGACTCTCTGGTTGGCCCCGTTCTCACCCCCGATCTGCAGGACGTACTGGATGAGATACCGGGCTACTTCCTGGTTATAAGAAATGACGGGCGTTTTCTTTACTTCTCGCCCGCTGTGCGGCGATTCAGCCTCGACACTCTCACGCGCCTTCAGGATGCGGCGCTCGCCGCCCCGACGTCCGGCAATGCTCGCGTGCTGGAGTTTGGCGGACGGGAATGGCTCGTTGTGGCACGTGCACCCCGTTCGGTAAAGTCGACACTGTCTCGCGTCGCGGTGGCGGTCGACACTAGGTCACGCGACCAGGCACTTAGCGAGGTGCTTGGCACGTTGGTCGTGATCGCTCCGCTTCTCCTCATCGCTGCTATAGGCGTCGCTTACGCGATAGCCGGACGTGCATTTGAGCCTGTGGACAGGATGATAAACGAGGTGCAGGCTATTACCGACGGGCGTAGCCTGCACAGGCGTCTTCCGGTCGATGAGCCAGGTGATGAATTCGCGAGGCTGGCCATCACGCTCAACGAGATGATGGAGCGGCTGGAAAAATCATTCGGCGGCCTTCGGCGCTTCACCGCTGACGCGAGCCATGAGCTCAAGACACCCCTGACCGTGTTGCGCGCCGATGTTGAGCGAGCGATGAGTCCGAATGTTGTTCGGGCTGAACGGCTGATTGCTCTCGAGGAAGCCCTTCATGAGACCACCAGGATGGCCGATCTCGTCGACAGCCTACTGACATTGGCGCGGGCGGACGAGGGGCGTTTCGATCTGCATCGGGAGCCGGTAGATCTCGAGCCGCTCGCGCATGAAGTCTTCGAAACCGCAGTCATCCTGGGCGAGGACGCGGGACTTGCCGTTTCGATGCCGAATCTCGAGGCGGCCACCGTGTTGGGCGATTTCACGCGGCTTCGGCAGATGTTCCTCAATCTCGTGATGAACTCCGTCAAATACTCGCCCCGTGGCGGGAGCGTCGAGATCACAATTCTGCGAAGCGGACGAACAGTTGCGTTCTCCGTGCGCGATACCGGAATAGGTATCTCCGCAGCCGATTTGCCGCACGTTTTCGAGCGTTTCTATCGCGCCGATCGCGCCCGAACCCGCAAAGCGCCTACCGGTGATAGTCCTCTTGAGATCGAACGAGGGGGGTTCGGGCTTGGCCTCGCCATCTGTCAGTGGATAGCTGAAGCCCACGGTGGAGCGATCTCAGTCCGATCCCGGCTGGGACGCGGCAGCACCTTCACGGTGACGCTACCCGTAGCGGAAATTCCGGAGAGTTCGGCTACCGCGGTTGCTTCGGTGGCGGCGTCGCCGGGTTGAGGCGGCGGATTGCGGATCGTTGATTGCGGCCTGCAATCCTTTCAATTCGCAACGGCATCGGTAAACAGATTACGCAACCGTAACTCCACATTCACCATTTCTTAATCTTTTGCTTATTCCGCTGTGATCCTGTGGCCGTAGTTTCTTTTGTGCGGCGCAAGAGCGTCGTTCCGGTTCACTCCAACCCAGGTGTGGTCTTCACATGTTCAACACCCTGATCGAGTCGAAACCCAACAGACCGAAAAGTCTCGGGCAGTCGATCATGAGCGTCGTGCTGCATGTCGGTCTCATTGCCGGGATCGTAGCGGTCACCGCTAACGCGGGGCAAGAGGCGGACGACAGTGTCAAAGCGGAGGACCTCAAGTTTGTCGAGGCCCCCAAGAACGAACCTCCTCCGCCCGAACCTGAAAAAGCGCCTCCACCACCAGAAATGGTGGCGGCACCTCCACCGCCGAAGGGATTCCAGGTGCTTACAGCGCCTATCGACATCCCGGACAAGATCCCTGATGTGGACTTGTCAAAGGCCGTGACCGATGAGGCCGACTTTACGGGTTCAGGGGTCGCTGGCGGTACCTCCAAAGGAGTGGTCGGAGGCGTTCCGCAGCCCGTTAGCGACCAGCCCTATTTCGAGTTTCAGGTAGAGAAGCAGGCTCTGGAAAGGGAAGGCAATCCGCGACCCCGGTACCCAGAGATTCTTCGTTCGGCAAACGTCGCTGGCGAGGTGCTGGCTCAGTTCGTCGTCGATACGAGCGGACGGGCGGAGATGAGAACGTTCAAATCGCTAAAGTCGGATCACGATCTCTTTACTGCCGCGGTGCGGACGGCCCTTCCGCAAATGAAGTTTTACGCCGCTGAAGTAGGCGGCCGGAAAGTGAAGCAGCTCGTGCAGCAGGGTTTCAAGTTCGCCGTTCAGTAATCCTCTGACGTCTGCGCTTTAATCCCCTTACCTCAGGAGAATGCGTTCATGGGAATGAATATGGTGGAGCTCTGGGACCAGATGCAGTGGTTTGCCCGGGGCATCGTTTTTGTGCTGGCGGGTATGTCCATCTGGTCGCTTACAATCATGATCCGCAATTGGTGGAACCTCCGTCGTGCCCAGGCGGAAACCCGTAAGTTCGCTCCCGAGTTCTCCCAGTTTCTCGAGGAGGACAATCTGGTCGAGGCGATCAAGCTGGCGGAAGGCTACAAGAAGTCTCACGTGGCTCGCGTGCTTGGCGGCGCTCTCGGCGAGGTAAAGCCGCTGATCGCTGACGGTTCGGTGACTGTGTCCGATATCAACTCGGCTGAGCGTGCCGTCGAGCGGAACATGATGATCATTACTTCGGAGCTAAAGCGTGGTCTCGCGGTACTTGCGACGGTGGGCTCTACCGCTCCGTTCGTAGGACTGCTCGGCACAACGATGGGCGTCGTAAACGCCTTTACTGGAATGTCAAAATCGGGGTCTGGCGGTCTCGCCGCCATTTCGGCGGGAATTTCCGAAGCTCTGATTACGACGGCATTTGGCCTTCTCGTCGCTATTCCTGCTGTGTGGGCGTACAACTATTTCACGACCAAAATAGAAAACCTGGTCGTCGAGATGACCTACACGTCCAAGGAGCTCATCGACTATCTCATCCGCGGTGTCGCGGGCGAGTTCGGCCGTTCACGCTTCACCCGTGAGTTCGATGTGACGGGCGGCGGTCCGGCCCCCATGACCTGATCCAGCGAACTGCTTACTTCATTAAGGAGATAAGGCTATGGGTATGTCCGCTGGGGGCGGCGGCAGAGGCATAAAAGCCGAGCCAAACGTCGTTCCGATGATCGACATCATGCTCGTCTTGCTCATCATCTTCATGATAGTGACGCCGGCGCTTGCCGCAGGCTTTCAAGCGACAGCGCCCGAGGGCGTCAACCTCAAACAGCATCCAGAGGATGAAGAGAAGGACCAGGTACTCGGAATCGATGCGACGGGTAGGTACTACCTGAATAAACGACCAATTCGCAATGAGGATCTCGGCAGCATCATCAAGGGCATTTACGACAAGCGCACTACGGACAAGATCATCTATCTCAAGGCGGATAAGGAACTCCAGTATGAGAAGGTGATCGATGCGATGGACGTGGTCGCAAAGAACGGGGTGCGCGTAGTCGGCGCCATCTCCGATCAAAGAGCGGGAACAGAATCGACTGTCGAGGGCGATATCATCAAGAACCCGAATTAGGAGCGCGCTGCCATGAAAGTACCGGATCCCGGCGGTGGCGTAGCCAACATGTCGGCTGAGCCGAATGTCGTTCCCATGATCGACATTCTGCTCGTCCTCCTCATCATATTCATGCTGATGCAGCCTATGTTGCGGAAGGCGATTGATTTGCAGCTTCCCGATCCAACACCGTCGGTCGCGCCTGTAAACGCGACCTCCAATCAGATTGTGCTGGAGGTAAAACCAGGCAACAGGTTTTCCATCAATACCGAGCCGGTCACCCGAGAGCGGCTCGCTGGTCGTCTGAAAGAGATTTACGATCCCCGTCCCGAGAAGATCATCTTCGTCAAGGGCGATCCGAAAGTGAGATATCAGGATGTGATCTTTGCGATGGATGAGGCACGGGGAGCTGGCGTCAAGGTGATAGGAGTTCCGCCGAAAGAGAATCCGTAGCTCAGTAGTGGTGTAGTAAACGGCGGACGAACCCTTTCGGGTGCGTCCGCCGTATTAATTTCAGACCATGTCCTGGCAACCACCACACAGTTCCGATCCGGCCGATAGCTGGAAGAATACCGGGGATGAAATCGATTCCCGCTCAATGCCGGCGTCGCGTCCGCCCTATCGGCCGCCGGTGGGCATTCCGGTACAACAGGCGCGCCGCTGGCCCCTCTCGCTCGCGTTCGCACTGCATGCGCTACTGGTGCTGATTATCGCCGCGCCGGCATTTGTCGCGGTCACGCTACCACTAATAACGCAGGGTGCAGGAGGACCAGGGCCTGCTGGTGGTGGTGGAGGAGGAACACGCGGTTCAGGGGGAGGGCCCCTGGTTGTCGAGCGACTGCAGTACATTCACCCGACCCCACCACCTGCGGCTAAAGTCACGCCTCCGGCCGAGGTGCCGCCGGTACCGACACCGGTTGAGGAGCAAAAGCCGACGCAGCCTGAAATTGACATCGAGATAGAGCAGCCGAAGCAGTCGACAGATCTCGCGCTGACTGCTGGCATCGGTGGAGGAACGGGTAATGACGGCACAAACGGTTCCGGCTCCGGAAGTGGCGGTGGTGTCGGATCCGGAGTTGGAACGGGACGAGGATCGGGCACGGGTCCGGGTACCGGCGGCGGGGAAGGCACCATCTATCCACCTGCCCCCGAATTCACCCTGATTCCTCCTTTTCCAGTGCCGCAGAAAGTGAAGGGGCGCACTGTGACCGTTCTCTTCACCATCGACGAGCAGGGCGTCGTCACGAAAATTGAGCTCGCGCCCGGAACCGGCGACGGAAAGTATGACCGTCGTCTTGTGGAGCAATACCTTCACGCTACCTTTCGTCCGGCAACCAAATGGGACGGTACCGCGGTTGCGGCCGTCTTCCCGATGCAGGTGGCTCTGTACTAGTTAGCTTCAGGCCCTTCAGCATTTCATAGGAAGTCCCCTAGCTTCCGTTAGCGCCGCTGGTTACTTTCACGCGGCTTTTTTTGCGCCCGCGATTCCAATTACTCGCGCAGTGCCCTTCCGTTGTCGCCAGTCACAATTACTAAAGGATCGTGAATGGCCACTTCCGCCGAGGAGCGCGAGGCCAGCCAGCCGCAGACTGAATTCGTCAGGGTGTTAACGCTGACGGATGCGACGATGTTGGTAGCCGGTTCGATGATCGGCTCAGGCATCTTCATTGTGTCCGCAGGCATTGGTCGGAGTGTCGGATCGCCATTCTGGCTGCTGATGGCGTGGGTGCTCACCGGCGTGATCACACTGCTGGGGGCGCTGGCGTACGGCGAGCTCGCGGCCATGTTTCCCAAGGCTGGCGGCCAGTACGTGTTTTTACGCGAGTCGATGGGTCCACTGATGGGTTTCCTCTATGGGTGGACTCTTTTTGTTGTCATACAAACCGGCACGATCGCAGCGGTAGCAGTGGCTTTCGGACGGTTTCTCGGCGTTCTGGTGCCATCGATCACGCCAGACCGATTCGGCTGGTTTCCTCAGACGCACATCAGCACACCTGGTGGCCTCGTGGAGCTCGGACTGTCTCCGCAGCGCGTGATTGCCCTTGTCTCCATCTGGGTATTGACCTGGATCAACCTTCGCGGGGTCAAGGAAGGGAAGATAGTTCAGACTTCTCTAACGCTCGCGAAGACGGGCGCGCTCGCGCTTCTGATTTTGCTGGGTCTTACCATTGGTCGGAACTCTGACGCTCTCGCTGCGAATTTCTCGCCTGGGCAGTTCATGGGACAGGTGGACGTCACGGGTGCATTCGTGATCGCGTTTGGAGCCGCGCTGGTGGGCTCACTCTTTTCAAGCGACGCGTGGAATAACGTCACTTTCGCCGCCGCCGAAGTGCACAATCCCAAACGGAATCTGCCGCTGGCGCTCGCGATTGGCACCGGCCTCGTGACGCTCCTGTATATCATGGCGAACGTCGCGTACCTGAATACTTTGCCCTTCGCTGGCGCCGAGAATGGTAATTCGGTACTCGAGCGCGGCATCACCTACGCGACTCAGGACCGCGTCGGCACTGCCTCGGCGGAGGTGATTTTTGGATCCGGCGGAAGTGTACTCATGGCGGTGGCGATACTTGTGTCGACCTTTGGGTGCAACAACGGATTGATACTCGCGGGCGCTCGCGTCTATTACGCCATGGCGCGCGATGGGCTCTTCTTCCGCAAGGTCGGCCAACTGAATGCGCGGCGCGTTCCCGCGGCGGGCCTCGTTCTTCAGTCGGTGTGGACGTCGCTGCTGTGTTTGACGGGAACGTACGGACAGCTGCTCGATTACGTGATCTTCGCGGCGCTGATTTTCTACGTGCTGACCACGATTGGGCTTTTCATTCTGCGACGGACGCGCCCCGATGCGGAGCGGCCGTATCGCGCAATCGGATATCCGGTATTGCCAGCCCTGTACATTCTGCTCGCGTCGGCTGTTGCGGTGATCCTGCTTCTTTCCAAGACGACGCAGGCGCAGGCACTCTCGGGTCTCGTCCTCGTTTTGGTCGGCATCCCGGTTTTTTATCTCTGGCGTCAGGCGGCACCACCCGGGCCCGTCGCCAGACCTTGATGGCGTGGACCAATCCATTCGCCATCGCTGTCGCTACACCCCCTCAGGAGATCTCCAGATGAGTCGGTTGGTTCCAATAGTCCGTAGAATGCTGTCGTTCGCCGTAGCAATACTGCTGACGACCCTTGCAGGTACCATGGTGGCGCCGTTCGCGGGGTCGCAGGAGACTGCCACTACCGCTCAGGCCCACCGTCCGGGCGGCGAAGCGAATCTGGTGATCCCCGACCTCTCACAGGTCGAATTCCTCGGCATGACGGGTCGCTCCCTGCTCATGACGGGTCTGGTCGTGTGCGCCTTCGGCCTGCTGTTCGGGCTCGTGACATATGGCAGCGTCAAGCGGATGCCGGTGCACGCTTCCATGCTCGAGATCTCCGAGCTCATTTACGAAACGTGCAAGACATATCTCATCACGCAGGGAAAGTTCATTCTGATACTCGAACTTTTCATTGGGTTCGTGATCCTGCTGTATTTTGGGGTTCTGCTCGACTTCGAGGCGATCAAGGTCGCGACAATCCTGCTATTCAGCCTGATAGGAATCGCGGGAAGCTACGGCGTCGCATGGTTCGGGATTCGAATCAATACCTTCGCCAACTCGCGCACCGCATTCGCGAGCCTTCGTGGCAAGCCGTATCCCTGCTATGCCATTCCTCTCAAGGCTGGCATGAGCATCGGGATGCTGCTCATCAGCGTCGAGCTCCTGATCATGTTGTGCATCCTTCTTTTCATTCCGGGCGATTACGCGGGACCGTGCTTCATAGGCTTTGCGATCGGTGAGTCGCTTGGCGCCGCGGCGCTGCGAATCGCGGGCGGAATCTTTACCAAGATCGCCGACATCGGTTCTGATCTGATGAAGATCGTGTTCAACATCAAGGAAGACGATGCTCGCAACCCTGGAGTCATTGCAGACTGCACTGGCGACAATGCGGGCGATTCGGTAGGGCCCAGCGCCGACGGTTTCGAGACGTATGGCGTGACGGGCGTAGCGCTTATTTCCTTCATTCTGCTTGCGGTCACTGGCGAGCAGGTGCAGGTGCAGCTCCTGGTGTGGATATTCATGATGCGCGTCATGATGGTCATCGCGAGCTGGCTATCCTATGTCATTAACGAGGCGATGGCCAAGGCGCGCTACGGCGATGCAGCAAAGATGAACTTTGAGGCTCCGCTGACGTCGCTCGTCTGGCTCACTTCGCTCGTGTCGGTTGCCCTGACGTACATCGTGTCATACTTCCTGATCCCGGATCTCGGCGATGGCTCGCTCTGGTGGAAGCTCTCGAGCGTCATTACCTGCGGCACCCTTGCGGGCGCAATCATTCCGGAGCTGGTCAAGATTTTCACGTCGGTCGAAAGCAAGCACGTAAGAGAAGTGGTCACTTCGTCGCGCGAGGGTGGCGCATCGCTGAACATTCTCTCAGGGCTTGTCGCCGGCAACTTCAGCGCGTACTGGCTGGGCATTGTCATCATGGGCCTGATGGCCGTCGCGTACGGCGTCAGCTCGCTCGGCCTGGGTGATTTGATGCTGGCTCCCGCGGTGTTCGCATTCGGTCTCGTGGCATTCGGATTTCTGGGCATGGGACCGGTGACGATTGCCGTGGATTCCTATGGCCCGGTCACGGACAACGCACAATCCGTATACGAGCTGTCGACCATCGAGCAGATTCCTGGTGCGGCCGCACAGATCAAGAAGGACTATGGCTTCGACGTCGACTTCGAGCGCGCCAAGCACCTGCTCGAGGAGAACGACGGAGCTGGCAATACCTTCAAGGCAACGGCGAAGCCGGTGCTGATTGGAACGGCGGTGGTGGGTGCGACGACGATGATTTTCTCTATAATCGTCGTGCTAACAGACAAGCTCACTCAGAATCTGGAAAAGCTGTCACTGCTGCACCCGCCGTTCCTGCTTGGCCTGATTACCGGTGGCGCGGTTATCTACTGGTTCACCGGCGCTTCAATGCAGGCAGTCACGACTGGAGCTTATCGCGCTGTGGAATTCATCAAGGCGAACATCAAGCTCGACGGTTCGGCGAAGGCGTCCGTTGCAGACAGCAAGAAGGTGGTGGAGATCTGCACGCAGTACGCTCAGAAAGGCATGTTCAACATCTTTCTTACCATTTTCTTCTCCACGCTGGCTTTCGCTTTCGTGGAGCCGTACTTCTTCGTCGGGTACCTGATCTCGATCGCGCTCTTCGGACTGTATCAGGCCATCTTCATGGCGAATGCCGGTGGGGCATGGGACAACGCCAAGAAAATCGTTGAGGTGGAGTTACAGCAGAAGGGCACGGCGCTGCACTCCGCCACGGTAGTGGGTGACACCGTTGGGGATCCATTCAAGGATACATCGTCGGTCGCGCTCAACCCGGTCATCAAGTTCACGACACTCTTTGGCTTGCTGGCGGTAGAGCTCGCAGTGTCACTCACCGCAGAACGCGGAGCCACCCTGAGTCACATTCTTGCGGCGATCTTCCTCGCCATATCGATGTTCTTCGTGTGGCGGTCTTTTTACGGAATGCGCATCCAGGCTGCCGCCCCCGAGCCATCGGTAGCGTCGCACAAACGAGATGACGCCCGTGCGGCCTGATGATTTGATCGCTTGGCAGGACGCTTTCGGAGCACCCGTCTGATGGGCACGCTATTCTCCAGAAAGCCCATCTCGGAATTGCTGCACGAAGGCGACCGCCCCAATGCGCTAAAGCGCGAGTTAGGAGCGGGCGATCTGATAATGCTTGCGATCGGCGCCGTCATCGGCGCCGGGATATTCTCCTCCATCGGAACTGCCGCCGCTGGCGAGATTCTGCCGGACGGGGTAGTAGTGCGCTACGGAGCGGGTCCGGCGCTCATCGTCTCCTTTGTCCTGCTGGGCCTCGTCTGCGGGTTGGCCGCGCTCTGCTATGCGGAACTGGCGTCGATGATCCCCCAGGCTGGCAGCGCATACGCCTATTCGTACGCCACTCTCGGGGAGATCGTCGCCTGGATCATCGGGTGGGACCTCATTCTGGAGTATGCCGTCGGCAACGTTGCGGTCGCTGTGGCATGGAGCGGCTATTTCAACTCGCTGCTCACCGGGTTCGGCATCAACTTGCCGGATTGGCTCACCCACGGCTATCGGTCAGTATTGCTCAGCTCGGATCCGGCTGTAAGTGCGCTGATGAACACAGCGCCTCGGATAGCGGGGATCCCCATACTGATCAACGTCCCGGCGTTCGCCATCGTAATGCTCATCACCGTGCTCCTCATGCGCGGTGTGCGCGAGAGTATACGTGCGAACAACATAATGGTGGTGGTCAAGCTGCTTGTACTGGGCCTGTTCGTTGTTGTGGGCGGGATGAACATCGACATGGACAATTACGTCCCCTTCGCGCCAAACGGATGGCGAGGCATTCATCAGGGCGCCGCGATCATATTTTTCGCGTACATTGGCTTCGACGCGATCTCCACTGCCGCCGAGGAAACCAAGAATCCGC
>JACDCM010000089.1 GCA_013817545.1 Gemmatimonadaceae bacterium
AGCATGCGACCGACCCTCGCGGGTATGGCTGTTGGAATTGTTGGGGCAATTGTCGCGGGCCGGGCGCTAACCGGACTTCTTTTCGGTGTGTCAGCTATCGACCCTGTAACCTATGCTGGCGTTGTGATCGGCCTGGGGACGGCGGCGGTGGTGGCGGCGTATGTGCCGGCCCGGCGCGCAACCCGAGCCAATCCGATCGTAGCGCTCAAGAGCGAGTAATGAGCGGCCGGTAGCTGTTTGACTACCGGCCAGCCAGCATGTCAATTCCCTCGCGGCTGTGCGGAGCTCGCTCCCCAGGCGCCCCAGCACGACCACCAACTCCTACGCCGGTGCTTCCCGCCGCAGGCTATTCGTATACATCCCACGATTGCGAGGATTTCGATGCGCACATATCGCTGGTGCTTCACCACCATCGCTCTTCTTGCGCTCCAGAGTGCAGCGAATTCCCAGTCTGCAGACTCCCCACTCCGCTTCGCCGTCACGTTCCCCGGCGCGCGGGGCGCAGCATCAATAGACGGCCGTCTGCTACTCCTCATTTCCAGCGACACGAGTGCCGAACCGCGCTTCCAGATCTCCGACGCCACCACCACACAGCTTGTCTTCGGAATCGACGTGGAGAATTGGCGTGCAGGTGAGGAGCGCATCGTCGACGCGCGCGCCTTCGGTTACCCACTGCGCTCGTTATCAGAGTTGCCAAAGGGAAGCTACCGAGTGCAGGCGCTGATCAATCGATATGAGACGTTCCGGCGAAGCGATGGACACACCGTAAAACTCCCTCCGGACCGCTGGGAAGGGCAGCAATGGAGCCGCAAACCCGGAAATTTGTATTCCAAGCCCAGGGAGATTGCTCTCGATGCGACACGGCGCGAAGTCGTTCGGATCGCCCTGGACGAGGAAATTCCGCCGGTAGAGGACTTCGCCAAGAGGGAAACGAAGTACGTCAAGTACGTCAGGATAAAGAGCGAGCGGCTCTCAAAGTTCTGGGGCCGCGACATGCACCTCGCAGCCTGGGTTTTGCTGCCGTGGGGCTACGCGGAACACCCAGACGCGCGCTATCCCCTCGTGGTCAATCACGGGCATTTTCCGTCTGAACTCGGCGGCTGGACGGAGACACCTCCCGACACTTCGCTCGTGCCCGACTACAGCGATCGGTTCAACTTGCGTGGCTACAACCGGATCCAGCAGGAGCTTGCGTGGCAGTTCCACAAGGACTGGACTGGCAAGGGATTCCCGCGAGTACTCCTGATCGAGATCCAGCATGCGACTCCTTTTTACGATGATTCATATGCTGTGAACTCGGCGAACAATGGACCGTACGGCGACGCGATTCAGCATGAGCTGATTCCCGAAATTGAGCGGCGCTTCCGAGGCATCGGTGCTGGCTGGGCGCGGTTTACCTTCGGAGGCTCCACTGGCGGCTGGGAGGCGATGGCCGTCCAGATGTTCTATCCCGATGAATACAATGGCGCCTGGATCGCGTGCCCCGACCCGATCGACTTCCGCGCCTACACGGTTGTGAACATATACGAGGATACCAATGCGTATTACCGCACGGGGAAGTTCAAGCGAGTTCCGCGCCCGGGGCAACGCAACTATCTCGGTCATATTTCCACCACGCTCGAGCAGGTGAACCATCGCGAGCTGGCTCTGGGCACCAAAAGCCGTTCAGGCGATCAATGGGATGTGTGGGAGTCGGTGTACTCCCCTGTTGGAAAGGATGGTTATCCCAAACCAATCTGGAACAAGCTCACGGGCTCTATTGATCGCTCGGTCGCGGAATACTGGCGCGAGAACTACGACCTCTCCCATATCCTGCGGCGGGATTGGAAGACGCTCGGTCCCAAGCTGCGCGGTAAGCTTCGCATTTACGTCGGCGACATGGACAATTATTACCTCAACAACGCTGTATACCTCGTTGATGATTTTCTGCGCGCGGCTGACCCTCCTGCAGATGCCGTCGTGGACTACGGCGATCGAGACGAACACTGCTGGAATGGAGATCAAACGAGATCGAATGCCTACTCGCGTCTTCGGTATCCGCAAATGGTATTGCCATGGGCGGTAGAGCGAATGCTCCGGACAGCGCCACCGGGCGCGGATGTCCGGAGCTGGCGATACTGATTCAGCCCGGGATCGGAATTCTTTCAGTCCAGGTTGAAGCGTTTTTTTTGAGGCGGTTGTTCTTCAGAGCACCACTTCTTCCTATGCTCTGACGAGCTTCCGGTAGGCTATGCGGTGAGGCTGGTCTGCGTCCGTGCCCTTGCGGCGATGGTAGTCCGCATCGTACTCGCGAAAATTTCCCTCAAACCAGACAATCTCACTGTTTCCCTCGAACGCCAGAATGTGCGTCGCGATTCGGTCGAGAAACCACCGGTCGTGCGAGATGACGACCGCACACCCCGAAAACCCGAGCAGCGCTTCCTCCAGGGCGCGCAGGGTATCTACATCCAGATCGTTTGTCGGCTCATCGAGGAGGATCAGGTTTCCGCCACTCTTGAGTAATTTCGCGAGATGCAGCCGATTCCGTTCGCCGCCCGACAAATTCGCCACGAGCTTCTGCTGATCCGGCCCCTTGAAGCCCAGGCTGGCCAGATAGGCGCGTGTATTGATGGAGCGTTTGCCGATGTCAATCGTATCCTGCCCGCCGCTTACCTCGTCATAAACGGTTCGCTTCCCCTCGAGCGTGCGATCCTGATCCACATATGCTATCTGGACCGTCTCGCCAACCTTGATTGAGCCTCCATCGGGCTTTTCCTGTCCTGTGATCATGCGGAAAAGCGTGGTCTTTCCCGCTCCATTAGGTCCTATCACGCCAACTATCCCACCGCGAGGAAGCGAGAAGGAAAAGCCATCGATGAGAACCTTGTCACCGTAGCTCTTTTTGAGTCCTTCCGCTATGACAACATCGTTGCCGAGCCGGGGGGCGGGCGGAATGACGATTTCAGCCGAGCCTACTTTTTCGCCCGTGTCCTGGCTTGCCAGCTCCTCGTACTTGGTGATTCGCGCCTTGCTCTTCGCCTGCCTGGCACGTGGCGCCATACGTACCCATTCCAGTTCGCGCTCGAGCGTGCGCTGCCGTGCGCTTTGTGTTTTCTCTTCCTGCGCCAGACGCGTCCGCTTCTGCTCCAGCCAGCTGCTGTAGTTTCCCTCGTACGGTATCCCCGAACCCCGGTCCAGCTCGAGAATCCATTTAGCCACATTGTCGAGGAAGTATCGATCGTGCGTGATGGCTACCACGGTGCCCGGGAATTCAGCAAGGTGGCGTTCCAGCCAGGCAACCGACTCCGCATCCAGGTGGTTTGTGGGTTCGTCCAGAAGCAGCATGTCGGGCTGCTCCAGTAAAATCCTGCAGAGGGCCACACGGCGTCGCTCTCCGCCTGATAGTGTGGACACCGAGGCATCTCCGGGCGGAAGGCGGAGAGCGTCCATCGCGATCTCAATCTTGCGGTCAAGCTCCCAGGCGCCGGTCGCGTCGATCCGATCCTGAACCATTCCCTGCTCATCCAGAAGTGCGGTCATCTCGTCGTCGCTCATCGGCTCGGCGAAACGGGCGGAGATCTGGTCGAATCTGGTTAGCAGTGCGCGCGTCTCTTTTACTGCATCTTCGACGTTGCCGCGTACGTCCTTGGCGGAATCAATCTGGGGCTCCTGCGCCAGATACCCGATCCTCGTCCCTTCGTGAGCCCAGGCCTCACCAATGAAGTCCTGGTCGATGCCGGCCATGATACGGAGGAGTGAGGACTTACCGGCTCCGTTAGCCCCAAGCACGCCTATCTTCGCGCCCGGATAGAACGAGAGCCATATACCTCGCAGAATTTCCCGCGATGGCGGGACAACCTTGCGCAGGTCCTTCATGACATAAATAAACTGAGGGGGCACGGGCTCCGGGGGTGGAGGTAGGGTAGTTGGAAAGTGTCAAGCTACTCTGTACGAAAGCGTTGTGGCAGCGCCACGCTCGTGTTGCTCTCGATTTGTGTTATCCGCCATCAACTGCTCGTTTCTGGGGTAGGATTGTAAACAAATGGACCATACGCTATCGGTTGAGTCGGCCTGGGAGTGGTTAACACCCTCCTCCCATAGTAAGTCACCGATTCCGCTGCGAGGAATGGTAGTTGCCTTTTCAGGGTCGCTGGCGCACGATGGCATCGTGCTTCCAGGCAAGATATGTATCGAACCAGATTGGCGTTAGGAGGTAGCAGATGAAGCGATCCTGGTTGACAATAACAATGCTGACCTTACCCGCAACGGTTGTATTCCTTTCCCTGGGAGGTTGCGGAGGGGATGGATTTGTAGCACCGCACGGAAACATGGGCACCGTGAGCGTTTCCGCGACTACGACGGGAAGGCACATCGATGTTGACGGCTACACTTTGCTGATCAATGGGCGCCCACTGGCGTCATTTGGTAGTAATGATGGCGCCTTACTGACTCGAGTTGCACCTGCCTCCTACATCGCGACACTTTCTGGTCTTGCTCCCAATTGCCTTTTAGTGGCGGGTGATACCGGGCGTGTACAAGTTCGCTCGCGCGTTACCACCCTTTTGAGCTACGAACTGGCTTGCACCGCAACGGAGCGCATTGCATTCGTTTCCGAACGCAATGGCCGTCCCCAGATTTACGTAATGGAGCTCGACGGGAGTGGTCAGTCTCGACTGACATTCGACGACAATTCCAACAGAGATCCCACTTGGTCTCCCGATGGCAACAAAATCGCTTTTGCAGCGAGCCCGGACTCAATGCAGACCAACATTGTGATTGCGAATGTTGACCGTTCCGCCTTCAATAGCCTGGGTGGAGAAGGCGCAAGAGATGGATATCCGGCCTGGTCGCCTGATGGCTCGCAGATAGCGTTTTCCTCGCTTCGCACCGGAAACTCCGAGCTCTTCGTAATGAACAGCGACGGAACGAATGCGCGGCAGATCACCAATTCTCCCGATGTTGATCTTCGCCCGGCATGGTCGCCCGATGGGGGCAGGCTCTTTTTCGATGCCGCTCCACCAGCTCCATTTTTGCTTTCCAACCTGTGGACTATCAACGTCGACGGCTCCGCGCGAACGCAGCTCACCACTCGTCCGTCCGTACGCCTTAACCCACAGGTATCTCCGGACGGGACAAAAATCGTTTACCAGGCCGTCTTTTCGGATTCTGACATCTATGTGATCAACCTAGACGGCAGTGGACAGACGCGTCTAACCAGCGATCTTTCTGATGAAAGGGATCCCTACTGGTCTGCCGACGGAAGCCGGATTGTATTCTCCTCGAACCGATCCGGGGACTTTGAGATCTACGTAATGAACCTGGAAGGCCGCAACGTCATTCGACTGACCAACAGCCAGGGTTCGGACTATGACCCGGTCTGGTCGCGGTAAATCCGTGATTTGTGACTAGCGGTGGAAGCGATGTTGGAATGCGCTTTCTACACGCGCTTCGCCGCGCGAAGCGCTCCGATGAGATTCAGCATCGGAGCGTTTTTCGTTCGCTACGCAGCAACTCTTTGAGCGGCGGGAGAGCTGGGTTTGTTCCACTCCGGGCTCGCCGATGTGGAATCGGTGCCTGCCCCCTGTTCCAATTCCAAGCTCTCGGATCCTCCCGTCTTCAGACCACTGACGAGGTTCCTCAACCGAGTAGACCCATTAAGTAACTGCGCCGAGGCTGAGTTCATCTGCTCGCATGCGGCGCTCTGCTCTTGTGCGCTGGCAGTGACCTGTTCCGCCGCGGCGGCGTGACTTTCTGCCGTTCGAGCTATGGTCGCAATCCCGCTTACTGCGCTATACACCGCGCTGGCGTTTTCTTCAGCGGCCGCAGTGACCTTGCCAGCGGCAAGACGCGTGCGCTCAGCGGCTTGACCGATAGAAGTAAGCGCGCCGTCGATGTCACGCGAAACCCGCTCAATTTCACCAACATGGGCGGCTCCACTTTCCATTGCCCGTGACGTCGATGCTACACGCGCGTGCACGATCTCCGTTAGTTGCACGATGTCATTGGCGGCCTCCTGAGCCTGCTCGGCCAACTTGCGTACCTCATCCGCTACAACCGCGAAACCTCTCCCCGCAGCCCCCGCTCGTGCGGCCTCAATCGCTGCATTCAGTGCAAGAAGGTTTGTCTGCTCGGCTATCTGGCTAACCGAACCTACGAAGCTGTTGATATCGGAAGCAGTCTTACTGAGTGTCGCGACCTCGATGGCCGCTCGCGTGACACTGGACTTGACATCCACAAGAATCTTCATCGTCCGCTCGATTTCCGATCGTTTGGATTCGGCCTGCTCCTCAATGGCATGGGCGAGAGCGTTTACTTCCTGCGCGCCGGCCACGACTCCCTCGGCGCGCTGCCGAGCGCCGCGTAGCCCGGCGTCCACTGTGCGGAGCTGCGAAACCTGGCCTTCTGCTCCTCTCGTGATGTCCGTCATCGCGTTGGCCACGTGGTTGGCTGACATCGAAATCTGCTCAGCCACAGAGGCAAGCTGGTCAGCCGAACTGGCAACGTCATCTGCGGTTGTAGCGACGCCGGTTACAATCGTGGCGAGTGAATCCGCTGTATGGTTCATCGCGGTGGCCAGGATCTGAAATTCCCCTGGCATTGCGGCCGACGTCCTGGCGGTGAGATCGCCCCGGCTCAAGTTTCGAGCGTGATCGACGAGCAGGCGCAACGGGCGATAGATCGAGCCCATAGTGCCGACGGCGACCGCCAACGCGAGAAGAACTGCGCCCGTCATGAGCGACATGATCACCCAGGCACGGTTGCTGGCGTGACGCCGGAGCCGCTCGGAAGCCTGGGCCACATCTTTCGTCTTGAGCGCACCGAGAGCGGCAACGTCGGCGAGTAGCGCGTTTATCACCTCTGCGCCTCGTCCTCCCGCACTGTGCGCCGCCTCATCTCTTCTCAGATCGGCTAGCCTGTGCGCGTAGGCGTATCGCACCTCGACATCGGAAAGTTTGCTGTCAATGGCGGCGACCAGAGCGATCTCATCCACCGTTTGTCCAGGAAGCGCATTCATTTGACGCTGAACCCGATGCGCGCTCCAGCCATGCCTTCTGAAATCGGCGAGAGATACGGAATCTCGCGTCTCGAAATAGCTGCTTCCGGCTTGAATAACCTTCGCAATATCAGTGGTAAGCTGCGCTGAGAGCCGCGAGTTCTCCTGAACCGACATCAGTGTGGTATCGATCATCTCCGATGTGCTGGTCAATGTCATCCTGCCAAGCACGCCGGCTAGAACGAGAAGCGCTACCAGTATGCCGAAACCGGCCATGAGCCGGCCCTTGATGCTACCCGTTCGCCGCACTCCGGTCATCGTGCACCCTCCGCGACGTGCAGCTCGCCCGCATGAACTCGCGTCATCACGAATCCCTTTCCGACGGGATCGCCGCTCGTTCCGAAATAGATCGGACCAGTGACACCACGATGAGACGTTGCCTGGTTGAGCAGCGCCAAATACGAACGCACCTCTTCACGACTGCCCCCTTTTTCGGCTAGTGCTCGCGCGAGGAGAATGGTGGCGTCGTAAGCGAGTGCGGCATTGCCATCGGGTGTGGCGCCGTACTTGGCCTTGAAAGCGGTCACGAAGCGCTGTGCTTCAGGACGAGGATCCGATGCGGCGAAGGGTGCACCTACATATGCGCCTTCTGACGCGGCTGTATCCGTCACAACGCCAGTCCATCCGTCGCCTCCAAAAAAGTCTGTCTTCAGGCCCTGGCGGTGTGCTTCTCGCAGCAGTGCGATGCCCGCGCGTTCAGTAGTCGCGACAAAGACCATGTCGGGCGACAGTCGCTTGAGATTTGCGACGTGCGGCTCAAAGTCCTGCTCGTCTGTGTCGGCGATAGGGTCGGAAATGACTATGTCGCCTTCGAAATTGCGTTGAAAGGACTCGGCCAGACCACGGCCATAGCTGTCGTTTTCGTACAGAACCGCGGCACGCTTCCGGCCCAGCTTCGAGGCGAAGTGCGCGATGTCCAGGCCGTTGGTTGAGTCGCTGGATATGACGCGAAAAACCCAGCGCGACATACCGCTCAGATCTGGTGAGGTAGCAGTAGTGGCGAGGGCAGTCAGATGGTTGTCGTAAACCCGCGCCGCAGCCACCATGGCTCCGGAGTTTACATGGCCAATAACCGCCACAATTGTGGGATCGGCCACGAACTCCTTGGCGATCGCCGCGGCCTTTTGTCCACTCCCCTCATCATCCCGCATTACGATCTCAAGCGGCTTCCCCTGGATACCGCCGGCCCGATTGATTTCCTCGAGCGCCAGTTCAATGCCGCGCTTGTTCATCGCGCCATAGCCTTCCTTCCACGGACCGGCAGCTCCAAGTCTTACCGAATCGGAGCCCTTGGCGCAGGAGAGAATCGCAAATAATAGCGGAAGTAGGTACCAACGCACGCAGGCACGTCCTCGGAGTAGACTTTAGTGAACATTGGACACTCTGGCTGAGGACGAAACAGGTGTAAGCAAGTCACAGTAGTTGATACTCATAGCGCTTTGCGGCGCTTTGTCGAATTTTTTCGCGCAGCGCCCGGCTTTGCCTTGGCCCGCGCCTTCCCGGAGCCTTTGCGCGCAGGACGTTTGGCCGACGCTTTTCTCGCTGCGCCCCTGGTGCCGGACGCGTCTTCAGATCGTATGGAAATACTGTAGCTACCCTTCCCACTTGGGTGATAGTGGCGAACCCGCACGATATAGCGGCCGCGATCGAGTCGTGCGGCGATTCTCGGATTGGTGCCCTCACCGCTGTCATCATCCTCGGCGAGAGGCTCGCTCTGAGCTCCGAACGCAAAAAGCGTCATCACCACGTCGCTTCGTCCCGACGTCTCGATTACGTAGTGACCGCGCTTGCCGACTGAAAACTCATAAGAATCCACTTCGCCATGTGCACCGATTGATGCCTTCAAAGGCGGCGATCCGACGGAAAGTGCCGTGGAAGGCTTGGGCGCAAAGGCGTAAGCGGTGGATATGAACTGGATGTCCGTCTGAGAAAGCGTGCTGTTGGTCGAGACTGTGTATCCGTCGGTGGTATGCTCAGTTGGGATGGCGTAGATCATTATCGACTTGGCATCGAAGTCGGTGAACTGCGTCTTATCTCGTGCATATGTGTCAAAAAGATTGCCGTCGACATCCTCCTTGCTCCAGTTATTCGGGGGGCCCATGTAGTATCGATAAACTGCCTGCTGATCCCATTTAATGCTGGCCGCTGGGTTCTGATGCTCATGCAAGCAGCCAATCGCGTGTCCGAACTCATGCAGTACGACGCGAGAGTACTCGTCATTGGCTGTTCCCCGCGTCAGCCATCCCAGGTTCATCGTAGCTTCGTTCTTCGGTATCACTAGAGATTCCGTACCGATCCACGACCAGCTGCCCTCGCCTGGAGCGAAGGAAATACGGATGTCGGCATCGGGGTCAGAGCCAAATTCGAATCCAAGATTCGCGTGTTCGCACCAACCCTTAGCGAAATCCTTGACCTTGTCGCGCACGTACGGCTCGCCACCCATAAAGCTCACGCGAAGGGTTCTGCCGTTCTTCCACTTGCGCCCTGTAACCAGCGCCATCCGCATGGGCGAACGAGCCGGAACGCCCAGGCCGGGCCGCACACGTATGACCCCCGCGTTCTCGGGATTCTCCTCGATTGATCGCTTCGAGGCCTCCAACATCAGTCCTGCAGGCAGGATGCGATCGATACAAACCTTGATAGCGTCGCGAGGCATTGGAGATCTCCAGGATCGAAAGTAGGCGACAGAGGGATGAGGAAAATGCGAGCCCGATTATAGAGTGCTTAGCTGCGTCACGCGAGCCGTGCGCCGTTCAGGGATGGTTGGCCGCTATCGGAGCTACCATAATCTGGTGGATCGCCAACCTCTGGCGTCGCGTACGGGAGGTCTATGTTCGCCACTGCCTCGAGTGATGTCATGGAAAGCATTATCTCACAACATGTTGAAATGTTGAGTTTGCGGAGACACCCGCGCGTACCATCCGCACGAATCGAAATCGGGAAGCCTCGGCGCCCGGCTTCCTTGTTGGCGCTTGCCAATCTGATCACGCGTAACGTCTCCCCTTAGCGGCGGACACGGCGCTGACCAACGCCTTTGTGATTCGATTGCAGTCGAACGGAGGATTGTGGGTGACACCATCGCAGTGACTAAGAGCGATAACGAAACACGATCCAGCCCTGTTAACCGCTAACGGAGACCGATAATCCAGAATGGAACCGAACCATACCAACCCAAGGAGTAAGTCGCTACGAAAACGCAGCTCTTACCTGGTGCTAGCCGCACTGCTCGTGGCTTGCGCATCAGATGCGACAACAGAGCCAGCAAGAATGCCGACCCCAATCGCGTCCAGCTTGCGCGTCTCACCGGAAGGGGTCGCCGCTCTCGGAACTTCGCTCGACGACGCCGCCACGCGCCTACTTCCGTCACTTGAAGACAAGGTCGCTCGGGCGCAACTCGGGGCACTACTCTCAGACCTCGCCACGCAGGTGGATGCGGGGGACGTCCTCAGGGCAAGCCGCACTCTCCGCCTCGCACGCCAAGCTCTGCTCCGGCTGAGCGAGCGTGAGCGCTCCCACGGCGCGGATGCGGCAGACCTGGGCGCTGTCGCTCTAGTCCTGGATCAAGCCGAAGCGCTCGTTAATGAAGCAGACGGGGAGACAATCCCAACAGAGAGTAGTTTCGCCAGCATTCAAAGTAATCACCAACAAATGACCTCTTCTTCCAGGGAACTCAACATGCATTCGCATCACAATGTTCGGGGCAGTGGCTGGACTCGCCACACCATCGTTTGGGCCGTTTTGCTAGCGTGTTCGGCATTCACTGCGAACGTGTTACCCGCCCAAGCTCCGCCTCCAACTACTCTGTACGCCTGCTACGCGCCCAGCGGCACCGTGTACCGAATTAAGCAGCCCGGACTTCCACAGCAGTGTCACGGGACGTCACACGTCGAGTTCAGCTGGAACGCTGAGGGGGCGCCAGGGCCGGCTGGAGCGGCTGGGCCACAGGGTTCTGCCGGGAACTCAAGGCGCGGACGGCGCCGCCCGGCGGGTTGGGTCCCATTGGACCTGCTGGAGCGACCGGACCCTCTGGGCCCGAAGGCCCGCAAGGACCGAACGGAGCGATAGGCCCTCCAGGGCCACAAGGCGTAGCTGGCGCCGACGGAGCTGTGGGTGGTTCCGGGATAGCCGGTGCAAAGGACTTGCTGGTCCGGAGGGTCCGAATGGCCCTGCGGGACCCAAGGTCCCAAAGGTGATAAGGGCGATGCAGGTTCGCCAGGCGCCGACGGGGTCGCCGGATCCGTGGGATCCCGGGCCCACAGGGAGCGACCGGACCTGCTGGCGGTGTTTCCGGCTGGGAGATGATCACCAGCGAGCTCAAAGACTTTCTGGCGGGTGCGGATCGGATCGTGTGGACAAACGCACAATGCATGGCGGCAAAGTCCTGCTGAGCGGGGGCTATGAGGTTAACGGCGCGAGTGAGCTGAGGGTAATCGCCAACAGGCCTGATTCAGACAGCAGGTGGCTTGTATATGCCTATTACACCGCCTCGCAACCTGGCTGGTTGAGAGTATGGGCAATCTGCTCCAACAAGGCTTAGCACCATCACCGCGCGCGGGTTACCGGCCATGCGTCCCGCGCTTGGCCAGTCCAGGTTCAGCCAAGGTGAACATCAGAACATTTTTTCGTACCGGCGCCGATTCGATTACACTTGGCTAGAAACGGCGATTGCGCCGCCGGACGGCATTAGCGCGGATCGTGAACCAGCGAGGTCGGCACCGGCATAGCCACGTGCAAGGCGGGCCTCTTTTGTCGGGAGTAGCGTAGCGCGTCAAGGCACAGGATCGACGTCGCAAAGGAGGGATCGCGTCCCTGGAAGACACTATTTGGTGCCTTATCATTGGTTGATCGATCGGGCGCCTGGCACACTCTTGCGGTACTGATTCGGGTGTTACATGCTTTGGGCAAGACTTCCACTCAAAACCGCGATACCGATCCCCGACCGCGTCTCCATGGAGGCTGAATGATGAAAGTATTTCGCGCTGGTTGCGCAATTGCCAGCGTCGTAGCGCTCACATGGAGCACGCACGTTGCTTCTGCCCAGTCGGGCTTCGGGCAACCGATAACGCCCCGGACGGTCAGGGTCGGTTTCGGTGGCGGCGTCAGCGTGCCCCGCAGCGATTACAGAGACGCGCTAAAAAACGGCGTCAACGGTGAAGGTTTTCTCCTTGTCGATCCTCCTGGTGCATTTCCACCTATGCGCTTCAACCTCAGTTACCAGAAATTCGACTTCAAGGATGCGCTGACAGCCGGGACAAATGGGGATAGCCAGATTTTCGGT
>JACDCM010000090.1 GCA_013817545.1 Gemmatimonadaceae bacterium
ATCAGTCAATTAGAAAGGTGAGACTTCTAGTTCGATTCGGAGCGCAAGGACTTCAGCGCATCCAGACGGCTGTCGGTTTCGGGCGGGCATTCGCACGCACCGGTGTTCACGTCCGCTCCGCAGCGCGGACAAATCCCTGCACAATCATCCCGGCAGACAGCGTAATTTGGCACACCAAGCAGCCATTGCTCACGCACCGCGGGCCGGAGATCGATCTCCCGGGCTCGTGGCCCGATCTGAAATACGTCCGGATCATCCTCGTCGTCAGGCAACGACTCCGAGAAAATCAAATTCACATTCTCCGCCACCGGCGCGGTGAGTGGTACAAGGCATCGGCGGCAAAGTATGCCCGCACGCCCCTCTATTCGCCCACTCCAGTAGAACCGATCCGCACCTGCGCGAGACAAACGTCCTGTCACGTGAACGGGATCGACGGGCACATCGTCGCCGTCCTGCCAGACAGCGTCATCCGGCGAAAGCCAACCATCCACGATAGCGGCTCGCGCATCCAAAGCTCTTATGTCAAAGGACAGCATAGCCACGAAACTTATCTTGTGACGTTAACTCAGTCAAGTCACAAACTGGCAGAGAGTTACGTGCGCTGTCCAACCGGGATTATCGAGTGGGTGGGGAGCGCGAGCGACATCGTCCGCCCCTCCTTTCAATACGGCCAGCGAGCAAGCATCTGCCTGAGTTCGGCGCGGTGGTTGCTCTCATCCGCGATTAGGGTGTCGAACTCTGAAGCCAAGCCATGCTGACCAGCATCCTCTGCCTGCTTACGACGCTGTACGTAGCGCGCCAAGGTCTGTATCTCCGCTTCGAGAGCGGCCTCGAGCATTTCCTTGGCTTCCATAACCACCTTTACGGGCGCCGCCGTAGCTGCTGGTGTACCACCCATCGCGGAAATTTTGTCCGCGAGGACTTGAGCATGTGCGAGCTCTTCTGGAATCTCATTCGCGAAAAAGGTACGCAGCTCCTGCCTGTATGGCCCCTGGACCATGCTCGCATACAGACGGTACATGATTACGGCCTGAAACTCCCCGCGTAAATCCTCGTTCAGTCCGTCTATGAGCTCCCTGACGGCGCTATCTGGCATATGTATCTCGGAAAAAGTGCGTTCGGGAACATGGAAGAGCCAAAAAACTCTCAGACTATCCCCATGTGTGGTGGCAAAATCTATCGCGCGAATTGCTTAGGTATGCAGTAAATCTTTGGCGCCTCCGTGATACGCTTGCAGCAAGCGCGTCGGCAGGAAAGCCGCTACACTTGCTATGGCCACCTCGAGTTGCGGTGGTGGTTGGTCCTTCCCTACCCTGCCGCCAGCAAATCCGCGTCGCTAAAAAAGAACCGGATTTCCCTTTCCGCATTCTCATCAGAATCCGAGGCATGAATGGCGTTTCGTTCCTTGGATTCCGCGTACAGCTTTCGAACCGTACCGTCCCGGGCTTCCTCTGGATCTGTGGCTCCAATCGCATCGCGTAGCGCGAGCACCGCGTTTTCCTTCTCAAGAACGAGCGGCATGCATGCGCCTGACATCATGAATGCTGTAAGCGGAGCAAAGAATGGACGCTCCTTGTGCACTTCATAGAAGGCACCTGCTTGTGGTTGCGCCAGACGCACCACCCGCGCCGCCTTGATCTTGAATCCGTTGGTCTCGAGCAAAGCGACGATCTTTCCAGCTTTCCCGTTTCCGAATGCGTCTGGCTTGATGATGGCGAGCGTTCGTTTTCCTGGCATATGTTCAGGTCCCTATGAGTTTGCGAATGATGTCGCCACGAGTGAGGAAGCCGACCACGCGCCCATCACTTACGACAGGCACGCCTTCGACATCCTTGTTGGTCATTGTTGACGCGATTTCCGCGAGCGGTTGGTCCGGGGCCACACATAGCACCTGCCGCGTCATTGCGTCACGAACCGAACGACGCGCATTCGTGATGCCGTGTGCGGCGCGCGGCGATTGCCCGCCCTGCAGGTAGTTGCCGAGTAGATGGCGCATCAGCTCGCGCTCGCTCAGCATACCCACCAGCAGACCATCCGCCTCCACAACAGGAAGCGCATTGATGCCCGCTCGCGCGATTTCATTGGCTGCTTCGCGAAGCGGCGTATCAGGGGTTGTCGTGCGAGCGCCCTCTGTCATTATGTCACGAACCGTTAAGTGCTCCGGAAGCGAATACTCCGATAGCACTGGAATGCGCACCAGCTCCTCGGCGCTCCTCGCGGTATGCAGAGCTTCCACAACCTCAGGGTTTGACAGCGCGCGCGCGAAGGCGCTCAAGACCTGAAGGTATCGCGCCGCCAGTCTGGGCGGGGCGACAATGACGAGCACGATTCGCGCAGCCATCGACTCGCCACCGCCCATCTCGCGCTTGACGGGCAGCGGTGCAATTCCCAGGGCAACCACGAGGTCCTGAACGGCGTCGGTCCGATAATGCATGAGCAACGCACGATCGCCCATCGCGACGATATCTTCGCCCCGCTCCTCGCCAACTCGGCTGCGGAGCTTTCCCGGATCCTGCACCACGCCAGCCGTCTCGAGGCGAGCAACCAACGCCTCCGCCGCGCCAGCGGCGGTAGGCGATTCGAGTGGAACGATTACACGCTCCGCCGCAATAAGCTCAGACAGCTTCACATGCGCTCTTTGACAAGATCGGTGAAGTCTATTGGCCTCTGAGCGACACCCATACCGGCATCCTTGAACGCCTGGATCTTCTCGGCGGCAGTTCCCGCGGAGCCGCTGATGATTGCGCCAGCATGTCCCATTCGGCGACCTGGTGGCGCTGTCTGACCCGCAATGAATCCCACAACAGGCTTCGTCATGTGGTCGCGCACGAATGCGGCAGCTTCCTGTTCGTCTGATCCGCCAATCTCACCCATCATACATACGACCTTCGTCTTCGCATCCTTCTCGAAGGCGTCCAGGCAGTCGATGAAATTCGTCCCGTTGATGGGGTCTCCACCGATGCCGACACAGGTCGATTGGCCAAGCCCCGCGCGCGTCAGCTGATACACTATCTCGTACGTGAGCGTCCCCGAACGGCTTACCACACCTACCGAGCCGGGCGTGCAAATTCTCCCGGGAATGATTCCCACCTTCGATTCGCCAGGAGTTATCAGCCCGGGGCAATTAGGACCAAGAAGGCGTGCTCCCTTCTCTTTCACGTACATGTAGACCCGCGTCATATCGAGCACGGGCACGCCTTCGGTTATGCATACGACGAGTCGGATGCCCGCTGCGGCAGCTTCCATCATGGCGTCAGCGGCGAATGGCGGCGGTACATAAATGACACTCGTATTGGCACCGGTCTTGTCCACAGCATCGGCGACGGTGTCAAAGATGGGTACGCTACCCTCGAAGCGCTGGCCACCCTTTCCCGGTGTTACTCCGGCGACGACTCGGGTCCCGTAATCCATCATCTGCTTGGTGTGGAAGGAACCGTCCCTCCCGGTGATCCCCTGCACCAGAAGTGTTGTCTCGCTGTCGATGAAAATGCTCACGCCGCCTTTCCTCCAGTCGCCAACTGAACGGCCTTCTGCACCGCCGCATCCATGTCAGTCATGGCAGTGAATCCGTTTTCCTCCAGGATTTTTACGGCGATTTCCTCATTGGTCCCCGTGAGTCTGATCACCATCGGAACTCTTAGCGGATTCTGCCTGGTGGCGGTCACTATCCCATTGGCAACGTCATCGGTACGCGTGATGCCTCCAAAAATGTTGAAGAGAATCGCCTTTACATTCGGGTCGGCAGTGATGATGCGGAGCGCACTGACGACCTTTTCGGGATTGGAGGAGCCACCGATATCGAGGAAGTTTGCAGGCTCACCGCCGTAATATTTCACCAGGTCCATGGTCGCCATGGCCAGGCCAGCGCCGTTGACGATGCAACCCACGTTTCCATCCAGCTTGATGAAGGTGAGATTCGCCTTGCGTGCGTCCACCTCACTTGGCGCTTCGGCGCTTTCGTCGCGCAGCTCGTCGATCTCCGTTCGGCGACCCAGCTCATTGTCATCGACCACCATCTTGGCATCCAGCGCGACCACATCGCCTGCAGGGGTCGTAACCAGTGGGTTGATCTCGGCGAGCGAAGCTCCGCTACTCTGAAATGCCTGATAGAGTTGCATGAGTATCTTGGCGGCTGACCGCGCCTGCTTGGCATCCTTATAGAGAAAGAAGCCCATCCGCATCGCTTCGAACGGCTGGACTCCGTAACGAGGATCGACTGGAAGCTTCATGATCTTGTCGGGAGTTGCAGCGGCTACGTCCTCGATGTCGATTCCACCAGCCGGGCTCACCATGAAAACGGCGCGCTTGGATGCGCGGTCCACGATAATGCCTGCGTACGCTTCGGTTGCAATGTCGGCAGCGGGGGTGACCAGTACTTTCATTACGGGCAAATCCTTGATTCGCATTCCGAGGATTCTGGAGGCGAACTCGCGGGCCTCGGCGGGTGTCTTGGCCAGCTTGACACCGCCTGCCTTGCCGCGACCGCCCGCGTGCACCTGCGCCTTGACCACTACGGTGCCGCCAAAACGCTGCGCGATCCGCTCAGCTTCCTCAGGCGTAGAGGCGACTTCGCCCGGAGGAATCGGGATACCCGCATTCCGAAAAATTTCCTTCGCTTGGTACTCGTGGATGTTCACAAAGGCTCCGCTATGCGATAATGGTTGTTCCCTCTTCGCCGCGCACTGCTTCGCGTCCAAGCCGAAGCTCGGTAATAATAGCGCGGCCTCGGGTACGGCGCACAAAATCGGTCGCGGCCCGCACCTTGGGGGCCATGCTCCCTTCTCCAAGCGCCCCTTCGCTGTCCAGACGTTCGGCTTCGGCGACTGTCAGGGTGCGTAACGCGCGTTGTGTTGGGCGACCGTAATCCACGTAAACAGCGTCGACATCTGTAAGAATGATGAGAAGAGAAGCCTGCAGGTCGCGGGCAAGGACGGCTGCCGCGAGATCCTTGTCGACAACCGCGTCCACCCCTTCCCATCCCAGGGCCGGATCGGCGTACACGGGTGCTCCTCCTCCTCCGCATGCAATGACTACGGTACCCGCGCTCAAAAGCCGGCGAATTACTTCAATCTCGTGGATCGCCAGCGGTTTGGGACTTCCGACCACTCGACGCCATCGGCCGCGAGCATCCTGCTTGACGGTCATCCCGTCTTGCTGCAGCTCGCGCGCGCGCGCCTCCGGCATTTCATGTCCGATAAACTTCGTGGGTTGGGAAAGCGCGGGATCGTCGGGCGCGACATGCACTTGCGTAATGACTGTTGCGACCTCGCGGCTACTGCCCGCCCTGCGAAGCGCATTCTCCAGCGACTGTTGCACCATGTAGCCAATCCAGCCGGCGGTAGCCGCGACGAGTACGCCGAGCGGTAGCGGTGATACTTCCGCACGAGCGAGCTCGTTTCGTATCAGTTCGTCGCCGACCTGTGGGCCGTTGCCGTGAACGATGCAGATGTTCCACTCATCGAGGGCCAGATCAACGATAGGCCCGAGACTCATTCGGGCGTGGCGGAACTGATCGGTGATGGTCGACCGTGCACCGGACGGCGCGAGGGCGTTACCGCCCAGCGCGATGACCGCGGTCCTGGGTCCGTCGGAGGAGGCGTGAGTCATTATGTGTCGCGGTGGAGAAGTGCGGTCAGGGTCGAGCTCGAAGTGGGGGAGCAGAGGCAGGTGTTCGAGCGAGAAGATCACCAAGGGCGGTGTAAGCTTTTCCGAAACCTTCCCAGTCCCCCCGTGCCATCATCGTGCGCATCTGCGCATACAAGGCGCGAACCTGCTCCTCGAATGTCTTGCGCGTTCCGGTGGCCGTAGTATCGATGCCAGGGCGCGCGATCCCAGCCGCTTCCGCAACGGAGCGCCCATGTCGAATAGAGCCGTCAGGCAATCGCAAGGTGACCCGCCGTATCACAGGTGGCGAGTCAACTCGCCATGCATACGTTGTTTGAACGAACAGAGGCCCGGTGCTGGTCGGAATCGCACGTACTGGCCCCAGCACGCTTCCCCTGGTTGCTTCAGCGAGGGTGTCAGGCGGCCGTTGCATTGACTCGGTGAGGCTGTGCCAGGTTATCCCCGCTGAGTCGCTCGGAAACCACTGGGTGGAAGGTTGATCGCCGCCGAGTGCCACAATGAGACCTAGAAGGCGATCGGCGTTATCGAGGATGGGAGTGCTCCAGCCGAGCGCAGCTGGCGCAGTTGCGGATACGAAAAAAGTTCGATCGCCACCAGCCAGGGCGCTATCCGATCCGTCCGTGCGCGGAAGGAAGCCGGAACGGGGGCCAGAGTCCCTGGTGCCGACGTTCGCGAAAGCCGCCGCTTGAATCAACGCGTGCTCGCGAAGTGGTGGCAGCGCTTCGGCTAGCGACGGTCGGAGAGATTCCCGATTCACGAACATGGCAGGAAACGCGCGGGTCCACGTCTCCGTAACCCGATCTCGTGCCGCTGCCGTTGCCAGCGTCACTCGTCCTGAACTCGAGTTCACGATCGCTGTGGCCGCGTGATGCACGTAGCTCATATCCGCGTTGCCAAGCGCCATCCTCTGGCTGAGCGGGTAACTTGGGCTCGCCGCATACAGTTCGACGATCCAAAAGATTGTATCGCCATCGACCAGCGGAGCAACTGAATCTCCCTGTCGAAAGAACGGAACGAGCCGGCTGAGACGGGTTCGAACATCTCGCCCGGTGACGATCCGCGGGTGGGGATGTGGCAGGTCTCCGGAAAGGAGTTTGTGATTCTGGAGCGTCCAGGCATGGGCGAGACGTGCGCCCAGCGTGCTGAGAGCCGGTGCCGCGACGCTTCCGGTGGAATCGGCGATCAGTGCATATCCAATCGCAGAATCGAATACCACCGGGGTGGCAGGGCCTTCATCGCCATCCACGAACGAAGTGGTGAGTGATACGGGCTCACCGCGGCTGGTGAGGGATGTCGCGGAGTAGCGATCGAGTCTCCAGTACGAATTCCCGGCATCACCGGGAACTGGACCGTGAGACGAGACGATCGAGAGAGCCGACTCGGCTGTCGTCCATCCGATCAGGTGAGAACTCCCCCGGGCCGCGGCTGGTGGGGTTACCGCTCTGCTAATGGCGCTGAGGTCCCACAATGAAATAGCCGAGGCAAGCAAGGCATTGCTTGCCGCGACGTTGGAGTCAGCACTTGCGATGCGATCTACGGCGTACGCACGTCTCGTGTATGCATCACGAGTTGCGAGATACGGGCGCTCCCGCGCTGCGGGATCCAGCGTCCGTGCCCACCGCCTCGCAAGGAAGGGAGCTCCATTGCGAAGCGACAGTGACAACACGAGAAGAACACCGACGGCGGTCAATGCGATGCGAACCTGACCGGTCCAGCCAGCCCACGCGACCAGTGCCGCAGCAGCGGCGGCCACAAGCGACAGCCCCAACCGAACAGCCAGGTTCGCGCGGTGGTCCGCATAGGTAAAGGCACCGCCAAGTCCGCTTCCGTCGATCAGCAGGCTGTAGGCGTCGAGGCGGTAACTCCACGCCAAAACCAGAATCAGCAGAGCGACGAGCACAAAAAGGTGGCGTCGCACATAGTTCGACACGTATAGGGTCCCCTGCTTCCGTTCGAGGCTGGGAGTTAGAGCATACAGCCCGATGACGGTGGCACTGGCAACAAGAATCGCAAGCAGCGCGCGATCGCGCAGAGACCGTTCAAACGGAAGCCAGTACACAAAAAAGCCGAGGTCAGCTCCGAGATACGGATCGCTCTCGCCGAATGGGATCCCCAGGAAAGGGATTGCTATGCGACTCCATTCCGGGAAAGGAAAGGCGAGGAACGCTCCGAGGATGAGTGACAGCAGCAGCGCCGCCGCATCGAGATAGCGCCCCGACACCTCCTCCGGAATTTCGAGATTCCCAATTTGCCTGGGAATTCGAAGTGAAGCCACGGATCGCCGGACCGCGTAAAGATTGGCGAAAACAAAGCCGCTGAGAACCAGCCAGTAAGCGCACCGGCCGAAAGTCCCCACCAGCGCGCGCGTACGCCACAGGGACTGGGCGTCCATTGCGGCAAACCAGAGATAGTCGGCGTAAACGGTTGCGAAGGCTCGCCCAGTCAGAAGGATCGCGGCCGTGACTGCGGCTACGATGATAGCCCAACGCCTGCTAATCACCGTCCGATCGCGACTCCCTTCGCATGGAGCCATTCCTCGAACTCGCCACGAATTTCGCGCAACCTCTCATCGGTTCGCGCTTCGAAGCGCAGAACAAGAACCGGTTGTGTGTTCGAGGCACGAATCAGACCCCAACCGTCGCCAAAGAGCACGCGGACGCCGTCGACATCGATCACATCACGTCCGTTGCTGAAGTGGCGAACCGCCTCGGCGACAATCGCGAACTTTTGCGCCTCAGGCACTTCGACGCGAATCTCCGGTGTCGATACAAACTTGGGGACGTCCGCGAGGAGCTCCGAAACAGTCTTCCCCGAATCCGCCACGATACGAAGAAGGCGCGCAGCGCCGTACAACGCATCATCGTGCCCGTAAAACCCTTCGGTGAAGAACATGTGACCCGACATCTCACCAGCTAGCGGCGCATCGAGCTCCTTCATCTTCTCCTTGATGAGGGAATGCCCTGTCTTCCACATGACCGGAGTGCCACCGGCAGCTACGATCGCGTCGGGTAAAGCCTGCGAGCATTTCACATCGAAAATGATAGCCTGATTCGCTCCTGTACGTTCAAAAACGTCGCGCGCATAGATGATCAGGATGTGATCGCCCCAGATAATATCTCCTTTCTCATCGATGACGCCGATGCGATCAGCGTCGCCGTCGAAGGCGACACCAATGTCAGCCTTCTCTTCCCCAACTGCCCGAATGATATCGTGCAGGTTCTCGACCACGGTGGGATCAGGGTGATGGTTGGGAAAGCTCCCATCGCTCTCACAAAAAAGCGGCGTGACTTGCGCGCCAAGTCGCTCGAGCAACTGGGGGCCAACGAGTGCGCCAACTCCATTCCCGCAGTCGGCGATCACCCGCAGAGGCCGTGAAAGCTGCCCGACACGGCTGACTACATCTTCGATATACCGGCCAATGACCTCTTCACGCCGAACCTCGCCACGCCCCGTACGGAAAGCCGACCGGCCGATGATTTCATACAGTGTCTGTATTTCCTCACCGTGCAGGGAGCTCGTACCGACACACATCTTGAAGCCGTTGTACTCCGGGGGATTATGCGATCCCGTAATCATTATGCCACCGCTCACACCCGCGTGATGCAGAGCCCAGTACAGGAGTGGCGTCGGAACGATTCCAATGTCAACGACATCCGCTCCCGACTCGGTGAGGCCGCCAACGAGCGCGTCGCGAAGCGGTTCACCGCTCGGGCGGTTGTCGCGCCCGACGGCGACCGGACCCAGTCCCTGGTGTTCGGCAAGGTACGCCGCGTATGCGCGTCCAATCGCGCGTGCTACCTCGGGCGTTAGCTCGCGGCCGACGATACCACGGATGTCGTACTGCCGAAAAATCTCTCTTGAAATCATCTTATCTCTTAAACGTCGCGGGGCCGCGGAGCGGCCCCGCATTTCAATGGTTGTTGGCTGCCGGAACCACAGGCGCAGCAACCGGACTCCCGGCCGCGGCAGCCGGTGCGATTGTTATTGTATTATCTCGAGCGAATCGCAAAACGGGGCTTGGAAAGACTCCGAAGACGAGGAGAAGAACCGCGGTGGCGGCAATTACTATTCCCGTGGCGCGAGGAACCCGGGCAGGTAGCGGAGCGCCCTCTGCACGCGGCCGCATGAACATTACCATTACCACAGACAGGTAGTATCCAGCGGACACGACGCTTGTCAGTACCAGATAAACGGAGAGGTAGTACTGACTCCGGTCCAGCGCCGCCTGGAGAATGTACCACTTGGCGAAGAAGCCCATCCCGCCAGCGATCGGAAACCCCAGGAGCGCGAGCATGAAGACAGCCATCGCGATGGCCAGCCACGGACGTACTCGCCACAAGCCAGCATAATCCTGCACATTCTGATTGCGCTCGCCTGTTTCTTCCAGAGCAATGACGACAGCGAACGCGCCCATTGTGGCCAGAGTGTACGCAACAAGGTAAAACAGAAACGCGGAGGCGCCGAGCGGCGTTCCAACAAGCACGCCCACGAGTATGTATCCCGCGTGAGCGATGCTGGAATAGGCGAGCAGCCGCTTGATGTTTTTCTGTGCGAGCGCGACCACGTTCCCGATGACCATTGTCGCAACGGCTATCCACCAGAGCACCTTGTATGGCGGGCCGAACTCAATCGTACCAGGGAATGCTTCCAGCCAAACCCGGATGAATGCCGCGAAGGCGGCCGCCTTCACACCCGCCGCCATATACGCGGTGTACGGTGTTGGCGCTCCCTCGTAAACGTCGGGGGTCCACATGTGGAACGGCGCCGCCCCGACCTTGAATGCGAAGCCAACCACGAGCAAGGCGAGACCTATTTGCAGCATTGGAACCGCGGCGAATCCCCGGTCCGATACTACGAGTCCTATGTCGGCGAAGTTGGTGGAGCCTGCGGCGCCATAAATGAGCGCTATGCCGTATAGAAGAAAACCGGTAGAGAATGCCCCCAGGAGAAAATACTTGAGCGCCGCCTCGGAAGCCCGCGCGCTGCGGCGGTACAGACCCGCGAGCACGTACACGGATATCGACATGAGCTCGATACCGAGAAAAAGGATTATCAGATCACGCGCGGCGGCGAGCAGCATCATGCCTGACGTGGCCAGCAAAATGAGAACGTGGGACTCCGCGGTTGTAATTCCCTCGCGTTTGCTGAAATCGGAAGAAAGCGCGATCGCAACCAGAGTAGCGAGCAGGAAAAGCAGATCGGCAGCCCACCGAAAGCGGTCGACGGCAATAATCCCGGGACTGCTGGAGACATCCGACATCATGAAATACACCACTGCCGCCGTAGCGAGCAGCGTAACGCCCGCCGCCCCGAAAGCGACATTGCGTTGGTGGACATCGCTTTCGGGGCGCCAGACTGCCCAAAGAAGCAGCACCATGGCTCCCCCGACAACGATAAGATCGGGAAGCAGTGCAGCCATCAAATCGCCCGGCAGTGCCAAATCGAAGTGCATCGTTTAACGCTCTTCCAGGGAGACGGGCCGGGGCGCGGGTGCAGCGCTTGCGCCTCGCTCAACTGTCTCGACAAACCTGTTGGCCGAAATCTCCATTCGCCTGAGGACAGGCGCGGGGTAGACGCCAAGCCACACTATCAGGACTGTCAGCACTCCCATGATCAGCACTTCGCGGCGATTGAGGTCGGGTAACCGCTTATTCTCAGCTTTGTCGAGCGGATTAAAAAGGATGCGCTGAATCGCCCACAGGAGGTAAGCGGCGGCAAAGATAACACCGGTCGCCGCTATGACGGTGAGGTATGGCGACGCAGGGAATGATCCTAACAGAACGAGGAACTCGCCGATAAAGCCGTTGGTGCCGGGCAGTCCGATACTGCTCAGCGATACGATTGTCAGAAAAACGGCGAACATCGGCATGACGCGCGCTATCCCGCCATACGAGTCAATCATGCGTGAATGCCGGCGCTCATACACCATTCCGACGAGCAGAAAGAGCGCTCCAGTGGAGATTCCGTGGTTGATCATCACCATGAGTGAGCCCTGTACGCTCTGAACAGTGAGCGCGAAAATGCCGAGCATCACGAATCCCAGGTGGCTGACCGAGGAATACGCAATCAGCTTTTTGAAGTCTGGCTGCACCATTGCCACGAGTGCACCATACACGATTCCAATCACCGCAAGAACCAGAATTGTCGTGCGAACCCACGGCGTCATCGCCGCATCCGGAAAGAGCGGCATCGCGAACCGCAGGAATCCATACGTCCCCATCTTAAGCATTATGGCGGCGAGGATCACTGAGCCGGCGGTTGGTGCTTCCACGTGCGCATCTGGAAGCCAGGTGTGGAAGGGGAACATCGGCACTTTCACGGCAAAGGCGAGAAAGAAAGCGCCGAAAAGGAGCAGTGATGCCGGAAGGAATGTGCCGAAAACGGTGATGCCGCTCTCGCGGCTGAATGCTGCAGCCGCCAGGATCTGATCGTAGTTGAAGGTGCTGGATCCAGTCGCCGTCCACAGGTAAAGAATCGCCACCAACATGAGAAGCGATCCAACCATCGTATAGATGAAAAACTTGAGGCTGGCGTAAATGCGCCTCTCGCCCCCCCATATCCCAATGATGAAATACATGGGGACGAGCATTACCTCCCACATCACATAGAAAAGGAGGAGGTCGAGCGCCACGAACACGCCAATCATCCCCGTCGTGAGTACGAGAAGCAGGGCGTAGT
>JACDCM010000405.1 GCA_013817545.1 Gemmatimonadaceae bacterium
GAATGCGCACCCTCCCGGACCGCTGGACGATAGTGACGGCCGATGGCTCGCGGTCGGCCCACTTCGAGCATACGGTCGCGATAACGGATGAGGGTCCAAGAGTACTTACCTCGCCAGGATAGGGGATTCTGGTACTGGTTCGAGCCGCACTCAGTCCCTCCTCCCTCCTCCCTATACTCCGATCGCGCGCTCGACGGCCTGGATTGTATTCGCGGCGTGGAGTGAAGCTGTCGCTACGAGAGCTTCCGCTTCCTCCACCAAAGTATGGCCGAGCGATTTGTCCGTAAGCGCAGCGACGTTGATTCGGACGTTGTAGGACGCCGCCTTGCAGCCGGCCTCGGCCAGGAGCGCTGCCACACCAGCGTCCGACACCGCGTTGGTATTTCCCTTTTCAGCGACGAGCTCGGCTAGCTTCGCGACGGTGGCGCAAGCTCGCGCGGTTTCAAGTGGGACTTCAGAGGCGCCAAGAAGGGCGGTGGTGATTGCCTTCGCGCGAGCGTCGGTCGCTGCCTCATTATCCCTGGGCATTTTGTAGGAGTCTGAAACCGCGCCGTATGATGCCGCGTCGCGCTCAATCAGGCTGAAGAGCGTTCGCGATGCGTCAGCGGCGCGGAGAGCAATATCCTTCATCTCGGCATCTACCGCTGCGTATTTTTTTCTGCCAGCAGTGAGCCCTGCGACCATCTGAGCCAGGGCCGCGGCGAGTGCCCCAGCGAGCGCAGCCACGCTTCCGCCGCCCGGAGCGGGGGTGGACGACGCGACCGCTGCGACGAAGCCGGCGAGGCTCAGCCCGCCCGTAGTGGCCTCACGAAGCTTGTGCTCCAGCACCTGGTCGGGTGTGAATCGGTCCAACTGAAGGTAGCGGGCGGCCGCTTCGAAGAGGACGCGCTCGGGAACAAGGCCGACGATCTCGCTCCACGTCGTCGCAACTCCACTGGCGGCCGCCTCCATTTTCACCATGTCGAACGCGCGATGAAGGGGCGTCTTCTCCGTGTCCACAAGATTCATGGAAACCTGCGCCTGCGCGTCGACTTCGAGACCAAGTCCTTTTACGTGCCGAAGTCCGCCGGAGGAGCCGCGCACTGCCTTGGCAACGCGCTTTGCGACTTCAATGTTCGATCTGTCACCCAGATACACATTGTAGGCGACGAGAAATGGACGCGCTCCGATGGCGATCGCGCCGGCGGTCGGGTGAACTCGGCTGGGCCCGTAGTCAGGCTCGCGCGCGGGATTGGTAGCGATGTCGTCACGTATGCCCTCAAACTCACCGCGGCGCACATCAGCGAGATTCTCGCGCGACGGCCGAGCGGCAGCCCTCTCGTATAAATAGACCGGAATCTCGAGCACCCGGCCGACCCGTTCACCCAATGTCCTCGCAAGCCCTACGCAGTCCTCCATTGTCGTGCCCTCGAGCGGAACGAACGGAACGACATCGGCCGCTCCCATGCGCGGGTGTTCTCCCTGATGGACGGTGAGGTCAATGTTGTCCCGTGCGGCCTCGATTCCGGCGAATGCGGCGTCGACCGCCCGTTCAATGGGCGCGACGAACGTGATGACTGTCCGGTTGTGCGAAACGTCGGAAGAAACATCGAAGATCAGCACACCTTCGACGGCGGCAATCGCTTCGCGGATTGCAGCCACGACCTCGGGACGGCGCCCCTCGGAAAAATTCGGCACGCACTCAACGAGTTTCATGGAGGGAAGGGGGAGATGGACGGACGCGAACCAACCGGCGAACTGTAACTTCCACAAACGATAAGCGAGGACACGTAGTGTCCGAAGCAATCTCCGCCTCGAGCCCAGGGCAGATTGCTTCGCCGCTGCGCGGCTCGCAAAGACTGAGCGAGGGACGGCGAGTGCACTACAACGCCTCTCCTGCTATCAGGTCCAAAAGCCATGCATGCAAGACAGGATTACCTGCCACGATAGCCGATTCGCCGAATGCCGGATTTCCACCTGCCGCATCTGTGACGACGCCTCCCGCTTCCCGAATCAGCAACACTCCAGCGGCGTAATCCCAGCTCATGAGATTCAGTTCCCAGAATCCGTCGAAGCGACCGCAGGCTACACTTGCCAGATCCAGCGCCGCCGAGCCAGGACGGCGAATGCCGGCGGTATGCCGCGTCACTTGCGCGAACTGCCTCTGATACAGGTCCAGCTGCTGCATGTCCTTGAAAGGAAAACCAGTGCCAATGAGAGCCAAAGCTGGTTCGGTGATAGACGACACACGAATAGGCTTGCTGTTGCAAAAGGCCCCGTTGCCAACCCTGGCCGTATACACGTCATGCGCGGGCACATCGATCACTACGCCTGCTACAATAGCGCGGTCGGCCAGCACCCCAATCGAAACCGCGTATGCCGGATAACCGTGCAGAAAGTTTGTTGTGCCGTCCAGCGGATCCACGATGAAGGTTGGCGCATCTCCAATCTGGGCGTTCGGTGAACCCTCCTCGGCTATCACGATCGCGCCAGGAACTTCCCGCAGGATTACCTCGCGAATCGCCTTTTCGGCGGAGGTATCCACTTCGCTGACGAAGTCAAAGGGACGCTTGGCGCGCCATTGCACGGATGCAGCATCAGCTGCGCGGCCGCGAATGATAGCGGCGGCGCCCTCGGCTGCCGTGATGGCTACGCCGAGCAGTCCATCGCGATCCACGCTTGGTTGCAACTCGTTCGGCGTGCTCATATGTTGCGCCAATGTCACGAATTTTCAGCGGGATACAGCCATCGGGCGAGCTGCATATCGGTAACTACCTCGGGGCTGTAAAAAACTGGGCGAAGCTTCAGCACCAGCACGAATGCATATTTTGCATCGTCAATTTACACGCCATTACCGTGCCCTACGAGCCAGCGGAACTGCGATCGCGCACGCGAGAAATGGCTGTCTCATTGCTCGCGGCCGGACTCGATCCGGAGCGCTGCACTGTATTCGTACAATCAATGGTCCCGCAACATACCGAGCTGAACTGGATCTTCAATACGGTGACGCCGTTAGGGGAGCTGGAACGACAGACTCAATTCAAGGAAAAAGCACAGCGGCAGGAAAGCGTGATGGCGGGCTTGCTCAGTTACCCGGTGCTGCAGGCCGCTGACATACTTTTGTATCGCGCCGAACTCGTGCCGGTTGGCGAAGATCAGGTACAGCATCTCGAGTTATCGAGAGAGATAGCTCGCCGGTGGAATGCGCGATTCTCGGCGCAACAGGATTATTTCCCCGAGCCGAAGCCGCTGCTGACTGTCACTCGCAGGATCATGGGACTCGACGGGCAGTCGAAGATGTCCAAGTCAATGGGAAACACGATCGGGCTGCTGGAAGACTCCAATTCGATTTGGGACAAGCTTCGCCCCGCCATGACCGATCCCAAGCGTGTGCGGCGCACAGATCCCGGAACTCCGGAAGTCTGCAATATCTACCAGCTTCACAAGGCGTTCAGCGCGCCGGCGACGGTGGAGCATGTGGCGGAGCAGTGCAGCACTGCAGGTTGGGGGTGCATCGACTGCAAGAAGGTGTTGCTGGAGTCAATGTCCGGCGAATTGAACCCAATTCGCGAACGCGCCACAGAGCTACGAGCGAATCCCGGCCGGACCGACGAGATACTGCGAGCTGGAGCGGAGCACAGCAGCGCGCTTGCAGGGGAGACCATGCGCGAGGTGAAGGAAAGAATGGGGCTGGCGTGAGCGGCGATGTGTATGGCGGATTGCGGACTGCGGACTGCGGATTGCGGATTGCGGGTTGCGGATGCTTGAGAGGCGAAATGCCGCACTGTCGGTAACGGTTTGAG
>JACDCM010000091.1 GCA_013817545.1 Gemmatimonadaceae bacterium
GTTCTGTGCATCCCCCGTGTTGCAGACGCCCCCCACTAGCGATGGACCAGTGCCGTTGATCGTACCACTTGCCGTCTTGTTGGCTTGCGCGACGAGCGTATTCCAGGTAATGCCGTTCCCGTAATCGAAGTAGGTGGTCGTGTCGGCAGCCAGAGGGTTCTGCTGAATTTTTGGCGAACCGGCTACACAGCTGAGTCCACCGCACCCACTCGTTTGAATGGCGGTGCTGTCCGAGATCGCGATGCCGGCGACTGCCGCCGGCGGAGTGTTCGGGCAGCTCCAGCCGGGAAAAGTCGTGCCGTCCGTGCCGTCAATGTAGGAGCTCCCGCCAACTTTGGTGGAGCCTTGTGTGGTGAGTGCACCGAGCATGTTCATCTGCGGCGCGATCACCGACACGAGGAGACTGGTCCGACGACGCGCCTGTGATCTTATGGAGCTGCCTGCGGTTCCTTGAGACGCGACCAGGTAGGTGGCGTTCCCAATGCGCGTCACGCGCACGGCGGCGCGGCCACCATCCGGCGTGTTGAGAGAGATTAAAGAATCAACGCGACCCATTGCCATGTTCGTGATCGCGGCATTCCATCCCAGCCCGACCGGACCCGGAACTATAGTCCGGTTCTGGCCATACTCGGCTGCGGCCATGGCTCGTGCCTGGAGCTGCTGGTTGCGGCCCATGCGGAGCTGCTCGGTGGTCGCGAAGAACACCCCCGCGATAAGTCCCCCGATCACGACGATCGCGAGGATCGCGACCGCGAGGGCAAACCCCTCTCGTCGATTTCTGGTAGCGTAAGCGTGCATGGAATGCCTCCTGATATTTTTGAAATGGGTCATGGCCTGTTCCGAAGTGCGACGGTCACGTTCACCGAATCGCGATAGTAGCCGTTGTTGCTTCCGCCCAGCCCGGAAGTGCGGACGGCCGTCCGCGACTGCGCCCGCACCATCATGTCAACGCGTCGTATCCGGTCCGCGTTCACCAGGGAGGTAAGCGCCGTGCCCAGTGAATCCCGATAGCTGAATCTCAGTCCGCCCAAACCTCCTGCCGCGTACGGAAGAAATGGTCCGCTCACCGGCTGAATCGAGCTCCACTGTGGCGCCCGCGCACCGACGAAGTCGCGGTATCCGAGGTACCATTGCAGATCAGCGGGCGAGCGGTACAGGCTGTATCGCACCCGGCGTACGAACCGAATTGGCACACCTATTGGCGTCGTTGCGGTTAGCGCCGGAGAAATGGAGAGCTGCACGCCAGCGTTGGCCTCAGCCGCGGAATTGGTGAAGCCAACCGGCGACTGTGGACAGGTAGCCAAGGAAGGATTCGCTGTGATCACGTAACCCCTGAAGGTGTCGGCAAGCGCGCCGTTCGGATCCAGAATGAAGAGAGAGTCACCCAGAACCGGCGGGCTCATCCACGTCGTCAATCCGGAACGGACCGCGAGAGCTGCCGGCGGAACCGTAATCGTAGTGCGCGCCAGGCTCACGGTACAAACCACCGATGAACCAGTGGGAGCACGGAACTCGAGCGCGGTGTCCTGCATTGCCGTTATCTCGCCGGGTACGGCGGGAGCGACGCCACGCAATTCCATTGGGAGAAGGTCTCCCGCCTGGCGAAGGTTATCGCGCATTTCGATGATATCAGCTGCACTAACATAGAATCGCTGTTGGCTGATAATGGTGTTGAGTAGCGCGCCGACCACGATGCCGAGCAGCGTAAGCGACACCATGATCTCTATCAGCGTAAATCCGACTCGCGAGAAGCGAGTCCGTCTATTCGTTATGGAAGACATTGCACCACACTCCTGAACGCCTGCTTCTTGGCTGTTCCGCCAACGCTGTAGGAAACGGAGTCGATGACCTCGTAGAACCGGAGATTAGCGCCTCCCAGAGTGCCGACGCGCGTCCACTTCTCGGTGAACTTTCCACTGGTGGCAGCCCCGCTATTAACAGGACACCTCGTGGAGCGCAGCGTCTCGAAGCGAGTCTGTGCGACGGAAGCGGCCCGGGCGTGCTGAGTTCCCTGTCCAAGAGTGCGCGATACCACCGCCGAAGTGCCGGTGAGTCCAAGCACGCCTATCGCGAGGATCACGATTGCTACGACCAACTCGATGATGGTGAATCCCTTTCGCGGCTTTGCGCCCAACAAAGTTCGATTGTTCACTGGCAGACTCCTTCACTGTTGATCCTTCCGAAGCGCGTCACGCAGATCGAATCGACCAGACTTCCGCGCCGAATACGAATGACTCGATAAAAGGGACTTGTGCTGATACCAAAAGCGAAACCACGCGGATCGAATCGAACGGTGTCCGTGCCAGTGGCAAGAGTCACCTTGTGCTCCGCGAAGATGTCGTTGACTGGAACGAGACGTACTTGCTGTCCCGATGAGTCGCTCGTCACCGTGAGCACGTTGCCTACCCGTATGAATTGTGCGAACCCGCCCGTCTGAACCGCGGTCGTCCGTGCGAGCACAAGCGCAGTCTTGACTTCCATTTTGGCTGAGCGCATCGCGTTCGCCGCCATGATGTTGCCGGCGCGCGGCAGTCCCATGGCTGTCAGGATACCGACCAGCGCGAGTACCATGAGGACCTCGATGAGGGTGAAGCCTTTTTTATTCGGTAACGACATCAGATCTCCTTGTTGATCACTTGGCTGTAACGCGACTGCTGTGCCGAAAAGCAAACTGTTATCGGTCAACGAGTTAGGTTTTCAAGTATGCCTTGCAACCCCGCAAAAAAGTGCGGGTTTGCAATTCTGTTGCGATGCCCGGGATGTTTCCGCCAGGGACTCATTGACCCAGTCCGTATTCCCGGATTTTGTATAAAAGGGCCCGGTGGGAAAGCTCCAGCAGGTGCGCGGCGCGGGTCCGGTTTCCTTCTGTGGCTGCGAGTGCGCGCTGGATAAGATTGCGCTCGAGGGTGGCGGTTTCCTTCTTGACCGAGAACCCGACGGTGGCAGGCGCGGTAGCGCAAAGCGCTTCAGGCAAATGTTCAGGCTCGATAGCGGAACCCGTGGTGAGTACGAGCGCGCGTTCGATCACGTTCTCGAGCTCGCGCACATTGCCGGGCCAGGCATATCCGACGAGAACTCGCATCGCCCCAGCGGCGATTTCCTGAACGTCCAGACTCATTCGCTTGTTGTGGCGCGCGAGAAAATGACTCGCGAGGTCCGGAATGTCTTCGCGCCGTTCCCGAAGAGGTGGGAGGGCAATGGTAACTACGTTGATTCGATAATACAGGTCGTCGCGAAAGCGTCCGGACTTGACGTCGGCCGCGAGGTCGCGATTTGTCGCGGCAACGACTCTCACATCCACGGTGCGTGACGCCGTTGCTCCAAGTGGCCGCACTTCGTCTTCCTGCAAGGCGCGGAGGAGCTTCACCTGAAGCGCAAGCGGCAGCTCCCCGAGTTCGTCGAGGAATAGCGTGCCGCGATGCGCCTCCTCGAACAGTCCCTTTTTGTCTACCACGGCTCCGGTGAAAGCGCCCTTAACGTGGCCGAAGAGTTCGCTCTCCAGGAGCGCTTCAGGGAGCGCGCCGCAGTTGATCGCGACGAAAGGCCGTTTGGCACGCGGGCCGGCGTCGTGTATGAGACGCGCGATAAGCTCCTTCCCGGTTCCGCTCTCGCCCGTAATAAGAGTGGCTGACGGGTGCGGCGCGACTTTGCGTGCGAGCTCAACAGCCGTGCGCATCACTGCGCTTCGGCCAACGATCTCGCCGCCCGCCAAAGCGCTGAGCTCGCCCTCCAGCCGCTGAACGCGCGCGCGCAGCCTTTCACGCTCGGCTGCCTTCTGCACCACGAGCCGCACTTCGTCCGCCTTGAACGGTTTGGGTATGAAGTCGTACGCGCCGCGCTGCATTGCAGTGATGGCGGTGTCGTAATCGCCGTATGCGCTCATCATTATTACCAGAGCACGCTTTTCCCGCTGCGTGTATCTCTCCAGAAACTCGAGTCCGCCAAGGCGCGGCATGCGTAGATCGCAGAGAACGAGGTCGACCCCGCCCGGTGCGAGTGCGGCGAGGGCTTCCTCTCCATTGCACGCGCTAGCGGTCGTGTGACCATCATCCGATAGAATGATGGAAAGCGTGTGCCTTAGAGCAGGCTCGTCATCAACGATCAGAATCTTCATGCCCCGGATCGCGCGAGTGCCACGGATGCTACCCCTGGACGAGCGCTCTCGGGGAGAATCGGGAAGAGCAGGACGAATGCGGCACCACCTTCACGCGCTCGGCGTACCCAGATCGCCCCACCGAGGTTCTCCACGAGGCGCGCGACTATCGCCAGACCCAGGCCGGTTCCCTTGCCGGGATCCTTGGTCGTGTAGAACGGATCGAAGATGCGCTCCCTGTTCTCATCGGGAACGCCGGGCCCCGAATCGGAAACGATGATCTGCAGCATTTCCTTGGGGTGACGAGCCGCACTGAGCCACATTTGCAGGCGCGCGTTTGGCGCCCGTGAGACGTCGAAGTCGTTCGAGTCGCCGGAGCGCTGCTTCTTGTCGGCGACAATCTCGCTGAGGGCAGCTCGGCGGGTAACGACGTTCACTTCGCCGCCGGATGGCGCTGCATCGGCGGCGTTGAGCAACAGGTTTACGAGGGCCTGCTCCATCTCATGGCGATCGCCGAACACCGCCGGCAACCCGGAAGCCAGCTCCAGCGAAACGCGCGCGTCCTTGAGCGCACCCTGTCCGCGGAGGAGGTCGACGACACGGCTGGCTGTTTCGCTGAGATCGATGGCATGCCGGCTCCTGGGCGCCGGGCGTGCATAATCGAGCAATCCGCGCACGATGCGGTCGATACGGGCGCTCTCGCGCTCGATACCATCCAGCGCTCCGTCCACTTCCCCCGATCCGCCCGCGCGCGTTCGCAGAATGTCGGTGTATCCGGTGATAGCGCCAAGAGGATTGCCGATCTCGTGCGCAACGCCCGCTGCCAGGCGCCCTATGCTGGCCATCTTCTCGACACGGACGAGATGCGACCGTTCCTCGAGAAGGCGATTAGTCATCCAGTTGATCGCGTTGGCGAGCCGAATAAGTTCGGGACTCTTACCGGCTGGAACCCGGCGCTCCAGGTCGCCGGCGGCGATCTCGTCGGTAGCTTCGACGATGTCTTCCACAGGCTTGAGGATGAGCCTGCGGATCTGATATGCGCCGAAGGCGACGAACACGCCAATATCCGCAACGATCACGATCGTCAGGTAGAACGATGCGTCGGCACTGTCGAGCAGGTGGCCGAACGCGACAAACGTCGCGACGACGAGAATCAGTGTCGCTGTGGCCAGCATCGTGAGGTTGACGAGCAACTCCGTGCGCAGCGATACGGCTCGAGTGGGTTTACGTACGGGGGCTTCGGTCCGTTTCCGGGTGCCGGTCATGGTGTTCTCCCAGAGGCGCGTTCACGCAGCGCGATTGTCATCGGTTCTCTGCGGCTCAGTGCCACGGCAAGCGTTGCTTCGGCGAGGGCCGCGGCCGAGTCACCTTTAGCGAGCAGCACGTCCGCGTAACCAGCACGCAACTCCCAGGCATCGGGGTGTCGCTGAACGCCGGCATGGTAAGTAGTCTCCGCGAGCGCGGTGTCGAAGATGGCGCGCGCGGCAAGCCCAATTATGACAACGGCGCGCATTGAATCCGGAGCAGCAGACAAGGCGTACTGCGCGGACTTGATCGCGCCGCTGAAGTTGCGGCGAGCGAATCGAACGTCAGCCTGCAGCATGTTCACCGCGGGTGACTTCGGCGTTACAAGAAATGCGGAGTCGAGCAGCAGATCGGCGCGCGGCAAGTCGTTCCGCATGATTTCGACGGACGCCGCCTCGAAGAAGGCCGACGGATCTCGGCGAAACAGTGTACGCGCCAAAGCGTATTGACGCGCGGCACCGAATAAATCACCGCTGCTCGCGAGCACACGGCCCGCGACAAGGTGACCTCGGTACGATTCAGGGTGATCTCGCAACAGAGTGAGAATGTAGGTCTTGTCGTCGTGCCACACGGGAGTCCGCGTCCACGTTCTAATAGCGAAAAGCAGCATTACAGCTGCTGCCACAATGATCGCCGAACGCATGCTCCGTCTCACCGAGTATTGCATAACCCAGCCGAGCGCGAGCAACGCGCCCACACTGGGCAGGTACAGCGTACGTTCAGCGACCGATACACCCGACGCGAAAAAAACGTTGGACACCGGTGAGAGCGCGATCGGAATCCACAAGAGCGCAAAGGCAAGCTCCGGCGCGGGACGCCACGCACGGCGGACGGCGATTCCAAGCGCGAGGGCGAGGACAAAGCCTAACAACACCGACGGCGTGACTCCCGATACCAGCTCGATCACGCGCGGGTAGTAATCCGCGGACAGATCGAAAGGAGCGAGCAGCAGTCTTACGTAATGAGGGACGATTGTCGCTACTGTCAGCAACCGTTCGCTGAGCGAAGCCCCCAGGAAAGTCGTTGCAGGCACGCTGAAGCTGCGACCGCGGAAGACAGCTACAAGTGCCGCCGCCCACACCAATGTTATGCCGGCGTACCATGCATACAGCGTCCGACGTTTCGCGAAAGTAGCGAAGCCACTGCGCAAGAGTGTTTGAGGCGTGCTGCCTTTGGTGCGCGCTCCGGCGGCTGGGCGTTTGACTAGCAGCAGATCGTGCGCGACGCACAGCCCGAGAACCACAATTCCGCTCTCCTTCGAGAGTAGTGCCAGCGCGAACAGAACCGGCGCCCAGCGTGATCCGCGCCTGTGCGCCATGAGCGCTGAAACTCCGAAGAACGCCACCATCGCTTCCAGGCGCCCCACGACATTCGCGACCGCTTCGACATGAACCGGATGCACGCCGAAGCCAAGTCCCACCACGAGGGCGACGGCGGGGGATAGCAGCTCCGAGGCCAGCATAAAAACGGCGACGGAGGCGGCGGCATGCCAGAGCATGTTGGCTGCGTGCATCCACCAGGCTGCGCCACCGGAAATGGCCCAGTCGATTGCAAATGTCGCGATAGCGAGTGGCCTGTACTGTCCGCCCGTATTCGGCAGGGGCCAGTACGAATTGGCGAAGGCTTTCCAGACGCCGCTCAGTGATGAGACCAGCGGATTTCCCAGCAGAACGCCGCGATCATCGAGCACGTAACCATTCGCCAGCGCGTTGGCGTAAACCAGCATGGATACGAGTGCGATCACAAAGGGCGCATAGCGCCGAAGCGTTTCACGATCCCTTAGCATTCCGGGGACTGTTCGAGCAGGCGCCAGAAACCAGGCACCAGGAACCGGAGACCATGGGCTGGCGCTGTGTGCTGCCTGCTCCGCGGTTCCTGTTGCCCGATCTCCTGTTCCCTGGTGCCTTGTCCCTGCTCTACTCACACGTCCATCCCGTACCGGGATAATTTTCGATACAGTGTTGAAGGATCGATGCCCAGCACCTCGGCGGTGCGGGTCTTGTTTCCGCCCTCATTATTCAGAACCCACATGATGTAGCTGCGCTCGATAACATCGAGCGCGGGGTTGAGGGGAGCGCGGTCAGACACGAGCGGCTCGCTTTTCCGCGCGGTCACGCGCTCGGGCAGCGCATTGGCGCCGATCTCATCGCCCGGTGTGAGAATGACAGCCCGTTCGAGAGCATTCTCCAGCTCGCGAACATTTCCGGGCCATGCGTACTCGCGCATTATTTCCCTGGCATCTTCCGTGAGCACCTTGACGTTTTCGCTGCGTACCTCGGCCCTGCGATTGAGAAAAGTGTCCGCCAGCAGGGGTATGTCGTCACGGCGCGACCGCAATGGCGGCAGGTGCAGAGCGAAGACGTTCAGCCGGTAGAAGAGATCGCTGCGAAAGGAGCCGCGCTTCATCTCTTCCTCGAGATCCCGATTCGTGGCCGCCAGAACGCGAGTGTCAGTCGACAGCGCTTCCGTCGCGCCAACAGGAATGACTTCGCGGTTCTGAAGCACGCGGAGGAGTTTCACCTGAGTCGACGGTGTCGTCTCTCCCAGCTCATCCAGAAAGAACGTGCCGCCTGCCGCAGCCGTAAACAGTCCGGCTTTGTCCCTTACCGCGCCCGTGAAGGATCCCTTCACATGTCCGAACAGTTCGCTCTCCAGCAGGCTTTCCGGGAGCGCGCCGCAATTGATAGAGAGAAACGGCCCGTCCGCGCGAGCGGAGAGATCGTGGATGTATTTTGCAATCACTTCCTTGCCCGTACCCGACTCGCCCTGGATTAGCACGGTTGATTCGGTGGGGGCTACCGTCTCCGCCAACCTCAGTATCTCCATCCATGCCTTGCTCTGTCCGATTGGACGGCCGGCATCGGTCACAGACTTCCTTCTTATCTGCTGGCGCAACGACTTATTCTCGACGCGCAGCTGCCGGTGTTCGGCCGCCCGGCGCATCACCGCGATTATCTCGTCGTTGACGAACGGCTTCTGGATGTAGTGGTAGGCGCCCGCATTTACCGCCTGAATCGCGGAGCGCAAATCAGCCTGCGCAGTCATGAGAATGACGGGGAGATCGGGATCCTTCTCGCGGGCAGCTTTCAGGACATCCAGCCCGCCGACCATCGGCATACGCACGTCGGTCAATACGATATCCGGCATCTCCGACTCGAGCTGCTCGATGCCCTGCTTGCCGCCGCATGCGGTATTGATGCGGAAGCCGGCATTCTTGAGGAGGATGCGCAATGTGTCCAGAATCCCCATCTCGTCATCAACGATTAGAATGCTGGGTAGTGTAGCGGTAACTGCGGTCACGCTGGAACTCCTGCGCCCAAAGGCGAATGAGGAAGTAGAACTGTGAATTGTGTGCCGAACGCCGTGCTCTCGACGAGCAAAATGCCGCGATGCGCATCAATTGCGCGGTGCGCGATTGGAAGTCCGAGTCCGGTTCCGCCCGACTTGGTCGTGAAGAAGGGATCGAAGACGCGCTCCTTTACATCGTCAGGAATACCGGGCCCATCGTCGGTCACGCGGAGCGCGATCGCGTCCTGCTGGAAAGGCGTTCCGCTCGGCACCTGCGCGAATGGCAAACGCGAAACCTCGACCTTCACGCTTCCGCCAACCTGTACCGCTTGCACTGCATTGAGCGCTATGTTGAAGACAGCGCGGTGCAGCAGATCCTCATCTCCTTCCACGAACACCGGCTCCTGCGGAGCTACGCACGTTACCTGCACCCCACGTTTGCAATCCGGATGCGTTGCGGCGAGGCTGGTGGCAGTCTTTGCGATTGCGCCTATGTCTACGCGGTCCACCCGCGTGACGCGGACCCTTGCGAAGTCCAGAAATTCGGACAGAAGGCGTGACAGGCGATCCGACTCGCGCACGATAAGCTTGCCGAGTATTTCCTCGTCTTCAGTGGCGCGGGGGGAAGCCGCCAGCTGCTCCACGGCGCTCCGGATGGATGCGAGCGGATTCTTGATCTCATGCGCGAGCGATGCGCTCAGCTCCGCGACGCCTTCCAGACGTTCGGCGCGCAAACGAAGTTCTTCGAGTCGTTTGTTGTCCGTGATGTCCTGAAAGATCGCGGTCGCGGACACGCCCGATTGGTCGGTACGAGCCTCGATGGTGGTTGTCGTGAGCCCGATTGAGAAGCGGCGATCGAAGCTCGTGATAACGGCCTCACCCCGGTGAATCCGGATGCGTTCGCGCACGGTACGCTCCAGCGCCAATGCGAGACCCGGAGCGCTCTCCGCGAGCGATTGAGCTACCTGCTTTCCAATCAGGCTCTCCACCGTAACCCCAAGCATTCGACCGGCGGACGGATTCGCGTACAGCACGCGGCCTGCCTCGTCAACGGTGAGAATGCCACTCCCGATGTTGCGCAGGATGTCATCGGCCTGAAGCCGCGCGAGAACCAGCTGGGCTTCGAGCTCCTCCTTACCCGCCCCCGCCTGCCGAAGACGCGCACTAATGTATGCGCTGCCGAAACCGACGATGGCGAATACCGAGAGGTGAAGCGCGACGCCAATTGGAAGCGTGAAGCCAAGCCCCCAGATCGCGTCGATCCAGTACATCGCAATCCCGATCGCGGCGACAAGCAAGCCTCCCGCGAAAGGAAGCATGAGTGACCCGACTGTGATGACAAGGATGTACAGGGCGGTGAAGTTCGAAACGTCGCTACCGGTAAGGTGAACGACAACCGTTACGAGCCCCAGGTCAAAGAGCGACTGTGTAAAAAAGAACGACAGGCCGAGACGCCGGCTTGATGACGAGAGCCAGGCCGAGCCGGCCGTGAACGCTATGGCGCAGAAGAGGGCAAGCGTCGCCGCCAGAGTGTCGCCCGCATCCACATTGCGCCAGCGATACAGTGCCGCGACGAAAATGGCGACGCCAACGCAGACGCGCCCGATGTACATCCAGCGCAGGATGCGCCGTGGGCTTAGCAAAGGTTGCGAGATGACTACTGAGTCGGACACGGCGGTACGGCGAGCGCACGGTGAGAGTCTTGCAGAGTGCAAGGACTGATCTGCTGCCGGGCATGGCGTTTTGCTATATATCTTGGACGACTAAAGCATCCTGAGGTTACGTGGAGACATCGCACGAACAGTTGACGGCAGGCTCTATCGCGTTACGACTGGGGGCGGTCATGGTTCTCGTTCTAATGAATGGGTTCATGGTGGCCGCCGAGTTTGCCCTCGTTGGGGCACGGCGCAGCAAGATCGAGCACATGATGGCGCTGGGAGACAAGCGGGCGCATGACGTGCACAAGGCGATCACGCATCTCGACCGGTACATCTCGGGCACTCAGCTGGGAATCACCTTCGCTTCCCTCGCGTTGGGCTGGATCGGTGAGCCCGCGCTAGCGACGATTTTCGATCTCGTTTTCGGCGCCACAGGTATTGCGGTGCCGGAAGGGTCGGGCCACTTGCCCGCATCGATCATCACCGCGTTCCTGATCATAACATTTCTGCACATCGTCTTCGGAGAACTTGCGCCGAAGTCGCTGGCACTCCTTGCCCCGGAAAAAGTAAGTCGCGTCATCGCACGCCCGCTTATGCTGTTTTCAGTTGTAATGTCACCGCTGATCTGGGTTCTCAATGGTGCCGCCAACCGCGTCCTTCGCCTCTTCGGCATCCAGCCGGTAACCGAGTCGCATCGCGTACACTCCCCCGAAGAGATCCGCATGCTGGTGCTGCAGACGCACGCGGCCGGCGGGATCGATGCGAGCGACAGCGCGATGCTCGCGGGCGTATTCGACTTTCACCACAAGCGAGCGCGTGACGTAATGCGTCCGCGCACCGAGATTGTCGCTATCGCGAAGGATGCTACCGAGGACGAGGTCTGGAGCATCATGCGCCAGGAGCGGTACTCGCGATACCCGGTCTACGAAGAGTCGCTGGATGATGTCGTCGGCGTCTTTCTGGCCAAGGACCTGTGGCTGCACGACGGGTCCGAACCGTTCTCGCTCAAGCCTTTCGTGCGCGAGGCGATGTATGTTCCGGACACGCGTCCGGCAGAGCGTGTGTTCGACGACCTCCGCAGGACGCGCGCGCAGATGGCGATCGTGCTCGACGAATACGGTGGCACGGCCGGTGTTGTCACAATGGAAGATCTCGTCGAGGAGATCGTTGGTGACATTGCCGACGAGTACGACGTTGCGGCGCGGGAGTCTGTAGAGATGAACGGCGTCCTGGAGCTCGCGGGTTCGATGTCGCTTGTGGACGTCCGATCCGACTACTCGCTCAATATTCCGGAAGGAAGCTGGACGACGCTCGGCGGCTACGTCTTCTCGACGCTCGGCCGATTGCCGCAAATGGGCGACCGGGTGCCTTTCGGGCGGGGCGAGCTCGAGGTAGTGGCAATGGATGCAAGGCGTGTTGCCGCTGTGCGGGTACACAGGGTGCCCGCGCAACCCGCGGTCTGAGTGAGCGATGATGCGCTGCGCATCACCGATCGCGTGTCGATACCACGGTCGGAGTTGGAGGTGCGAGCCACGCGCTCCGGCGGACCAGGCGGCCAGCATGTCAACACATCGTCCACCAGAATCGAGCTTCGCTGGAATCTGCTGAATTCTGTCGCCCTCGATGACGGCGAGCGTGCGCGCGTCGCCGCCAAGCTCGCGGGCAGGCTTGATGGTGACGGCTTCCTGCGCGTTGTCTCCAGCGCTACCCGAAGCCAGCGTCGTAATCGCGACGCCGCGGAAGACAGACTTGCTGACCTGCTTCGCCGCGCGCTTGCCACTCCCCGCAAGCGGGTAAGCACGAAGCCCGGCCGGGCGGCCAAAGAGGCGCGACTAGACGCCAAGAAGCGCAGAGGGAAAAGGAAGAAGGAGAGGGGAGGGGTGGGGATGGAGGAGTAATG
>JACDCM010000092.1 GCA_013817545.1 Gemmatimonadaceae bacterium
GGCGTCGTCGAATCAACATGGCTCCGTGGACAGTGCATCTATCGGCAAAGCGAACTTACGTCGCCTCTCCTGGGGAACCTGCTGATACGGAACTAGCTAGGGCACCTTCACATTTAGTCTCGTCATAGCCCATATTCCCAGCGCTGGCCCGATCGCCAACATGGGAAAGGCGTACCGCCATCCGACAAACTCTACCACCGCCGGCACGGTTTGAATGGACAGTGTAGTAATCAGAAATCCTATCGACGTCTGAAGTGTCAATGCCGTGCCGACCGTGTGTGCGGGTACAGCGCGCGTCACGAGAGCCGAGAACTGTGCACTATCCGCGATCACTGCCATTCCCCATACCAGCACAACAGGCGCCAGCAGAAGCATGGATCGGCCGAAGACGAGAGGAGTCAGCAGGGCACACATTCCGCTTACGGCCAGAGTGAAGATCACCAAGCGAGCATGGCCGATGCGGTCCGCAACAGCGCCGCCCCAGACGCATCCTACCGCGCCTACCGCTATCACTGCGAACGCCAGTAGCCACACAGCTGAGTCGGAAGATCCCTGTCGTGCGACGCTTGCAGCGAGAAAAGCCGGTATCCAGATCCAGTATGCGTAAAGCTCCAGCATGTGGCCGCAGTAGCCACCCAACACCAGCCGATATTCCCTGACTCGAAGCACGCTGCCGGCAAGCGCCCAGGAGAAGGGGCGCCGCGAAAAGGACACCGGACCATCATAGTAGCCGAGTGCGACTAAAAGTGAGGCAATGAGTGAGCCAACGGACGCGGCAAGCACGCTGGTTTGCCATGCAACTCCCTGTATCGCATGTATCAGGTAGGGCGTCGCCTTACCCACCGTCAAGGCCCCAATGAGAGTGCCGATAGCGAGTCCCCGGTTTCGCTCGAACCACGTTGAGATCATCTTCATCGCGGGTGGGTAGACTCCGGCGAGGCAAATTCCAGTGAGCGCGCGCAGTACGAGCGCCGTTGGATAATCGGCTGCCAGTACCAGAGCTGCGTTCGCCCCAGCCGCAAGCAGTGAGGAGCCCGCGAAGTACCAACGCGATGGCAGGATATCGGGAAGATTGAAAAGCGCGGCGAGGGCGGTACCGACAACGAACCCGAGCTGCACCGCCGTACTGAGCCAACCGGACTCGCTCGCGGAGAGATCCCAGAGTTCAGCGAGCTGAGGCGCCACGGCGCTCGCGGCAAACCATGCCGCCATACCAAACAACTCCGCAATGCTGAGGAGCGCGAGTATTCGCCAGCGAGAAGTCGCAGGTTTGGCGGCTGCGGTGTGTGTCATGCTGTCACCTGAGCGGGGTGACAGGAACACTCACACGACGCCGAGCATTGCGGCGCCTACTGCGGCGCGATCGGATGATACCTCCTTTAGGGAGCCCGCGAACATCACGACTATCCGGTTGGCGAGTGCCAGCAGCTCATCCAGATCAGCCGAGTGAAAGACAATCGCGGCTCCTCTCAATGCTGCCTCTCGCATATGATTATGCACGGCCGCGGCTGCCGTGATGTCCAGGCCACGTGTCGGATTCTCAGCGACGATAAGGCTCGGGTTTCCCCAGAGTTCGCGCGCCAGTACCAGCTTTTGCTGATTCCCCCCAGAAAGGGTGGATGCCGCAGCCCGGGGACTGGCCGGACGAACGCCGAAGCTCTCCAGTCGTTGCCTCGCTGCCGAAACGGAACTCTTGCGGTGCGGAGATGCGCCAGCTCTGGTCGCGCCCTTGAGCGCCAGATTTTCCATCAGCGACATTTCCAGGACGAGCCCCTCACGTTGGGATAATTCGGGAATGAAAGCAATTTCATCCGGAAGCTGCAACTCACCGGCTTCCGGATGGATCAGACCGGCGAGAGCTCGGAGCAATTCACGGTAACCTCCTCCTTCCACCCCAGCGACGCCAACTATTTCCCCACTTCGGATTGTGAAGGACGCCTGGCGCACTGAACGGATGCCGAGTTCGCCGGCAACGCTCAGATTGTGCGCACGCACGGCTACTGTCACGTTGGTTGGTGCGTCAACCTGTGTAGCCGACGAGGTAACGTTCGAGGTAAACGCACTTGCCTGACCGGGGATTGCTTCGGCCACTTCGTGGCCTCGCAATGACTCTGTAGCGCCTTCGCCCATCATGAACTGAGCCAGATCCGACTCTGTCACCGTTGACCCTGAAAGAGCCGCTACCGTCCGCCCCGCACGTAGGACGGTCACCTCATCAGCGATCCCGATCGCCTCGCGCAACTTGTGGGTAATCAGCACTACGGCATTGCCACCATCCGCGTAGGTCCGAAGAAACCGCATCAAGTCGTCCACTTCAGACGGAGCAAGAACGGCGGTTGGTTCGTCGAGAATCAAAGTTCGCGCGCCATGCTCAAGCGCCTTGATGATTTCCAGCCTCTGTTGCGCGCTCGCGGGTAGAGTGCTCGCTAGCGCCTCTGGCTGGAGGACGAGGCCCATTTTGCGGCCGATATCGCGAACACGCTCCGCTGCAACCGCCGCGCGAAAGCTGCCGCTTCCACCAAGCGCCACGTTCTCGGCTACGGTCATCGCTCCGACGATGGTAAAGCGCTGATGCACCATGCCGACGCCGTGTCGGATAGCCTGCCTTGGAGACGATAGTGTTATGGCTGAGCCATCGATCGATACTGTACCGGCCTCAGGCTGCACCATTCCGAAAGCGACCCGCATCAGCGTCGTCTTCCCCGCTCCGTTCTCGCCAAGCAATGCGTGCACGCTCCCGCGCAGAATTCGGAGGTTGGCATCTGTCAGGGCATCTACTCCACCGAACCGCTTGGCGATGTGGGAAAGCTCCAGCGCTACCTTAGTCAAATTCCCGTCGGAGCTTGGAGAAAGACCCAAGGGATACTGAACTCTTGCGATACGTGACGAGCCAAAGCCTGCACTCCGAGCGTTTCGGTCGCGTAGTGCCCGGCGTAAATGACGACAATGCCGTTCTCCTCGCCCTCGATAGCGGTGTGATGCGGCCCTTCTCCCACTATCAGGGTGTCCACTCCGCGTTCCGTGGCCTCACGGATGGTATCGCTCGATGCACCAGCCCCGGTACAGATCGCCCAACGGCGCGTCAGCCTGCCGGGTTCCATATAGGAGGTGCGAACGACGCCGCCATGCGATTGCGCGAATGCATGCGCGAGTTGAGTGAGCTCCTGCGTTGCCATCTCCGTGTCGCCCATCACGCCTATGTCGACTCCCTTGGTGCGGGCAAATCCATGAGTGGGCCTCAAGCCCAGCTCCCGCGCAAGGAGCACGTTGTTCCCGAGCTCAGGATGCGCATCCAGTGGTAAATGCGATGAATAGAGAGCTACCCTGGAATCGAGCAGCGCCCGGATGCGACGGAGATACGGCCCCGTGAGCGGCTGCACACCACCCCAGAACAATCCATGATGCACGAGGAGAAGGTTCGCTCCCCTTTCGACCGCCAAGAGTATGGTTTTTTCACGAGCGTCGACGGCGGCTGCGACGCGCACGATGTCGCTATCCGAGTCCACCTGTACTCCGTTCACTGCATTGGGGTAATCCTGGAACTCGGAGACTCGCAGCAAGGCATCGAGATACTGCGCGATTGAGGCAAGTGATGGCATTAGCGTGACCGGCGGCCGACGACGAATTCTGGCAGTTGATTAGCTGCGAGACCGCTGCTGCTCCTCAGGCACGAGCGTGCTACTATCGGTCGCAGTTTAGCTGGAAGGCGCGAGTAATACTGAGTACGAGAATTCACTGGCGCTCATGTAATCATTCATTTCGCGGTCACTCTACTGGTATCGATAAAGTTCAGTCGAGGCGGGACGATCCTGCCTGAATCCATGAGCCGCTGCACGGAATCCAGCCGCCCTTGCACCGACGGAGTGATGAGGTGGGCAAGTTGGGGATTGGGAACGAGCTTGACGATTCCACTGTTGGCACCAAACCGAATAACGCGGGATGCGAAACGCCCTTCTTTCACCTCACGCGCCACTGAGAGGAAGGCTCCTGGCAGATCGATGACGACGCTGGCAACAATGACGTCGGGAGCGACACCATTCTGATTACTGTTTGCGCCGAAAACATACACACCACGCGACTCTCGGGCAGCTTGGAATGTTCCGAGTCCTGCAGCGTCCGCATTCTGAAAGATGAAGTCAGCGCCTTGCTGAATCTGGGCGAGCGCCTGCTCCCTCCCAGCGCTCGCGTCGTCCCAATTGCCCACATACGAGCTGAGGACGCGGACATCGGGGTTGGCAGAGCGCGCGCCAGCAACAAAAGCCAGAAAAAGGCTCTTTACTGGGGGCAGCTCTGTCCCGCCTATAGTCGAAATAACGCCGCTTTTGGTCGATGCGCCAGCTAGGACACCAGCGAGATACGCAGGTTCTTCGAGTCCGAAGACCATTGGTGAAACATTGGTCGCGACCCGGTTTCCGGAGGTTGTGATGTAAACGGTTTTGGGGAACTTTGGACCCACGCGCTCTGCGGCGTCTTGAAATTCGAAGCCATGTCCGAAAACCAAGTCATAGCCCTGCGCACCATACTGTTCAAAATTCTCCTCGAACTCAGCGGGTGTTTTGACGTGAATATGGCTTGTTAGTGCTTTTAAACTGTCGCGTATAACGGTCAATCCCGCAAATGCGCCGGAATTCCATGATTGATCGGTTATCGGCCCGGGCGTGAGCAACGCAACTCTAAACTGGCTGCTCGCGGCTTCTGAAGCGGCTTTGGGCGACTCGGAAGCGGAGCATGCCGTGGCCAGAAGTGCAGCCAGCGTCGCCCTGCCGAGCGCCAGGGACTCCGAGCGGTTTTTTAAGTAGCCCCCTCCGCACCGCCGGCCACAAAGAGATTCGGCAAACCGACTTGATGCGTGAGAATTTTGGCAACTCATGTTTCGTGATAGCACCCTCATAGCGACGTTCGCCCACTCTCTCCGCTGATCAATCCTATGATCCTCTCCAGATCCTCGGGTGAGTAAAATGCAATTGCCAACGTACCTTTCTGTTCAGTGGTGAGCTGCAGCTTTACATCTGTCTGAAGGTATGCGCGCAACTCGTCCTCAATTCGGCGAGCTTCGCCTCGTGACTTCGACTGGCCGGTCGGAGAGCTTTTCTCCCCCTTTTTCACCCTACGCCGCTGTGGCGCTATATCCATCACTCGGCGCTCGACTTCCCGCACGCTGAGTTGCGCAGCCCGGACTTCCCTTGCCAGGGCAATCGCACGTCGCTCGTCCGGCAGCAGCCCCAACAAGGGCCTTGCGTGTCCAGGTGTAATATCACCCCGGGAAACCATGTCACGCACGATTCTTGGCAGATTGAGTAACCGGAGCGCATTGCTTATAGTAACGCGGTCCTTTCCAACCATTTCCGCAACCTGCTGTTGCGTCGCCGCGAAGTCGTCCATGAGACGCCGGTAGCCTTCCGCCTCATCGAGCGGATTCAGATCAGCACGCTGGAGGTTTTCAACCAACGCAAGCGTGAGCAAAGTTCGATCGTCAACTTCCTTGACGATTGCCGGAACCTCAGTCCAACCTAGCTGCGTTACAGCCCTCAGACGCCGCTCGCCGGCAATTACCTCAAAGCCTCCTTCCTGCGGGCCCGGTCTCACAGTGATTGGTTGTAGGAGCCCGTTTGCTCGAATGCTCATCTCGAGCTCAGTGAGTTCCGCCGTGTCGAAAGTTCTTCGGGGCTGCAGCGGATTGGGTACAATACTCCGGATGGAGATAACACGAGAGATCATACCGCCAGTTGCCGCGGGCGAAGCGGCACTTATCAGGGCCTCGAGGCCCCTACCAAGGCGGCGGTGCGTTTCAACTGCCATAGCTTGCCTTACGGTTTGAGAATAAGCACATGCAACTATACGGGTTTGGAAGAATCTTCGTCACTGATACTCCTGCTCACCCAACTACGTCCTCTTTCCGCCAAGCTGCGACGGTCGAGCAACTCGCGCGCTACTTTCATGTAAGCCTGTGCGCCGACAGAGTTTACATCATACAGAATTATGGGCTTACCGAAGCTCGGCGCCTCGGCCAGGCGCACATTCCTCGGCACCACAGTTGTAAAAACTTTCTTCCCGAAATACTCTCGTGCATCTGCCGCGACCTGGCGGGACAGATTGAGTCGAGCGTCATACATGGTAAGGAGCACACCTTCAATCGCGAGGGTGTCATTAACTCCGCGCTGGATCAAGTGCACAGTATTGAGGAGTTGCGAAAGGCCTTCCAGTGCGTAGTACTCGCATTGAACCGGGATCAGCACGCTGTCCGCAGCGGCTAGCATATTGAGAGTTAGCAGACCGAGCGAAGGAGGGCAATCGATTATGACATAGTCGTAATCTTCGCGTATCGGTTGCAGCGCCTCCCGCACTGCCAAGTGGCGCCGAGGGTGTCCTACCAACTCTACTTCTGCGCCAGCCAAGTCCGGGGTGGTGGGTGCGACATCGAGGTGTTTGAACTCAACACTCTTGAGAACGATCTTGTCGAAGGTGCTATCGCCGCTTATTGCATCGTAAACCGTAAGACCTATGTTCTGGCGAAGCAAACCGATACCGCTAGTGGCGTTCGCCTGCGGATCACCATCGATCAATAAGGTACGCTGCTCGGCGACCGCAAGACTCGCCGCGACGTTGATCGCCGTCGTCGTTTTGCCAACGCCGCCTTTTTGGTTCGCGACTGCAATTACTCTCGCCACTAAATACGTTCGCTTGAAAGTTAGGATGACGGAAGTTAGGATGACAGCGTTTGTAATGTACGTTGAATAACCGTAGCCCGAAACGAGGAGAGCAGAATTCCGTCAATCAGAAACCATTTGAAGGTGTCAGCTGCGATCAGTTCTATGATGTAAAACGTGAAACAAACTAACTTCTCAAGTCGGAAAGGCCCTCGCGTACCAAAGGGTTAAGAGACGACACTATTGAGCCACAACGTCGTCAACATAGCAGCACTCGCCCGAGTAATTTTAGTTGATGCGGGTAGTCGTCGCCGTACACTACGACTGATTCTCACTTCAGCTTCAAATATAACGGGCTCTCTCGATTGCCCGGTTACGGCCCAGCCGGGCATGAGGGGCGTGATAAGAGAAGCTTCCAGCGCCCCGAGACCTGAACCGTCACAGTGAGCTCACCCGGGGCGACCGGAGTCGCATCCTGCGCCGCACCGCGCGCCATGGATTTCTCCAGGTACAGCGGTCGATAGCCGTCTTGTGTAGTCAATTCAATGACTTCGCCAAGGCAGCTTCCTCCTGCCCGAGCTATTGCCTTTGCATCCGCTTCGGCCCGGCTCACAGCGGACGCCAAAGCTTCCCTTCTGGCAGAATCGGCCTGCGAAGAGGTGAACTGCAGGGAGTTGATTGCATTTGCACCCTTGCTCAGCGCGGCATCCAGCAGTGCTCCGATCTGATCGATTTTGCGAACCTCTACTCGGAGGGTATTTCGCACAACGTACCCTACTATTCTAGGTGTCCGGTCACCCTTGTCCGGCTCGAAGACTTGCTCGGGATATACGCTGTACTCCGACGTGCTCATTTGAGCCGGAGTTATCCCAAGCGCTCTCAGCGCGTCCATCACCGCGCGCATTTGCCTGGCGTTCGCAGTGCTCGCCGAGGCAGCGGTTACAGCGCGACTTTCTACCCCAATAAAAATCGTTGCTCGGTCCGGAACTATACGCACCTCTCCGACAGCACTGGTTGCAACATGGGGTACGGTTACCAGTGTCGACGGGAGACCCTGGCCCGATGCCGATGAGTATATAAGGAGCATTGGGATACTAATTACGTGCCATCTCATTCAAGTTCTCCTTGATTGGGCGTTCTCTACCTCTGGAGTAACCTTTGTCTGTAACGCTTTGGGCATCGGTGCCGGCGTGGGCTGGATGCCGAGGCCTTTGGCCACCGGTCGCCTTTGTCGCTCCTGTCTGGTTTCCATCGGCTCGGAGTTGAGCCACGACGGATAATTGAATCATTCAATCGGTTTCAGCACGCGCTGTTTCACAAATCCACGGCGAGTGCAAACGCAGTCAGGCGCGATTCACTCCAGTCCGACGGTGTGCCTCCAGGACGAGGTTCTGCAAATCGCTCGGACTTACACCCGGAATTCGCGACGCCTGTGCGAGGGTTAGCGGCCGCGTCGCCTGAAGTTTCTGTCTCGCCTCGAACGACAACGACCGCATCTCGCCATACGCCAGCTCTGGGTCCAGTGCCAGATCTCCCATCCTCCGCATCTTTTCCGCCTGGATTCGCTCGCGCTCGAAGTAGCCAGCGTACTTGATCTCCAGTTCCGCCGTCATGACGGCTTCGCGCGACAGGTGCTTACCGACATCAGTGGCCACAAATAGATCACTGAGAGAAATACCTTGCCGTTTCGCCACCTCTACGATTCTCACGGCGTGCGGGAGCGCGGAGCCGCCAGCCTCTGCGAGAATCGCGTCGGCCTCTTGCGGTCGCACGCTCGTCTGCTCGGCGATCGCTATCGATTCGATTTCATCGGACAACCTGCGGCCCACGACCGCAACCTCTTCGCCGGAAAACATACCGAGCTCAATCGCCGTGGGGGCAAGACGTTTGAGTGCATTGTCCTGTCGCACCGTGAGCCTGAACTCGGAACGGGAAGTGAAGAGACGGTAAGGCTCGTCCACTCCGCGTGTTACAAGATCATCCACGAGAACACCGATGTATGAGCTCTCGCGGCCCAGGACGAGAGATGGACGCCCTAACGCGCGCAGACCTGCGTTGATACCGGCAATGGCGCCCTGCCCCGCCGCTTCTTCGTAACCTGTGGTTCCGTTGATCTGACCCGCGAAGAACAATCCGCCGAGCGATTTCACCTGCAGGGTGGCGTCGAGTTGCGTCGGTGGATAGTAATCGTACTCGATTGCATAACCTGGGCGAGTCATGAACGCATGCTCGAGACCGGGAACCGCGCGCAGGAGATCGAGTTGCACTTTCGCGGGGAGCGATGTCGATAGCCCGTTGACGTACAGCTCCGCCGTGTCATGGCCCTCGGGTTCCAGAAAAATCTGGTGACGGTCCACATCGGGGAATTTCACGATCTTGTCTTCGACCGACGGGCAGTACCTCGGCCCGCGGGACGCAATCGCGCCCCCATACATCGCACTCAATTCGATATTTTCCTGAACGATCCGTTTTACTTCCGGCCCCGCATACGTGATCCAGCACGGAAGCTGCTCCGGATGCCGCGTGTTCCCATCAGCTCCACGTCGCTGCGCCTTCCAAAAATGCGACCAGTTGAAATCGAAAGTTTCGATCTCACTGTCCTGACGCTCGAGCCGGGAATAGTCTACAGAGCGCCCATCGATGCGCGGAGGAGTTCCCGTTTTGAATCGTTCCACTGTCAGACCAAGTCGTTCAAGCTGCTCCGCCAGATGGATCGCCGGCGGGTCACCTGCACGTCCGCCAGGGAGCTGTGTCTCAGTCCCTATATGAATGCGCCCGCGAAGAAACGTTCCAGCGGTGATGACGACCGCGCTTGCTCCGAAGCACCGACCTTCCAGGGTCTCGACCCCGAGGACCTGCATGCTACCCGCGTCAATCAGCAAACGCGCGACAGTGCCCTGCACCGTCACGAGCCTGGGGTGCTTCTCCACGAGCGATCGGACAGCGCGCCTGTACAGTCCGCGATCGCACTGTGACCGCGGAGCCCAAACTGCCGGACCCTTGCTACGGTTGAGCATTCGGAACTGCAAGGTAGCCAAGTCGGTCGCGCGACCCATGATGCCGCCAAGCGCATCGACTTCCCGCGCGACCGTCCCCTTGGCCACACCGCCGATCGCGGGGTTGCATGACATCTGTCCGATTGTCTCGAGCGCGCTCGTGATCAGCGCCACCCGCGCACCCAGACGCGCACAGGCAACCGCAGCTTCGGTTCCGGCGTGACCCGCTCCGACTACTATGACGTCGAGATCAAGCTCGTTGGGCATCAAGAAGTAAACTGGTGGGCCGTGAACATCCGCGAGTCCGGTATGGAGCGTCGTTCACGCGTGTAAGGCGTACCGACCCGCGAAAGATAGCGCAAGCAAACGACGGGGTGTCCGTGCTTCGAAGCAAACCGCGAGCGAGAATACGACTCCGTTTCTGTGGATGCGGTCAAGGATGTCGCATACTACTGCGCTGCTGCGTGGCCGGCGTTCGAGTTATCGCGCCATGTCGCAAGAACCCGGTCCACTCGCATCCATAGCACCAACTCGTGCGAAACCAGGGCATCAGGGTATTCCATCCCCTCGATTGCACGCGAATGGTGGGCGTGTCGCAGCAAGGGCACCGGTCTCCCTTGGGAAGAACCCAGTAGAAAAAAATCGTCGCAACGATCGCTCTTAGTACAAAGAAGCCGACGAATACCCATCCAAAAATCACATCATCGGTCATGTGCTACCTCGCACCAGCCGCTTTAAGGGGAGATTCCAAATCTCCATGCGTGCGACAGACAAAGGAAGAACTCTCCGTCCTGCTCGCCAACCACCTTCCATTCCCTTGGTGAAACTCGGTGTGTGAGATGCCATTGCGTTGGTCGCTTACTGCATCTCGCAACACCGACTCGATTCAGCTGAATCGCGCTCGCTTCGCTAAGCCGGTAATTCCAACTCCTTCGCTATCGTACTCCAAGGCGCGACATGCGCTACACCATCCTCAATACGCTCTATGACGACGTCCACGCCCGACTCTATGCGCTGGCCGTCGAGCCCGCACGCCGGAAGCGCGTGACGCGTCCCGCCCTGTTCGTAGGAAATTTGGCCGGAGCCAGTGGGGTCAATCTCTTCCGTCACGCGTCCGAAGTGACCCTGGAGAGCGAACCTCACATCCTCGATGTCGCGCGCGGCGCTCGGAACTATCCATCCGGCGAGAAGGCCGAACATCCCCATGGCTCCGGCGAGACCACTCGCCGCCGCTATCGTAGATACCATCGCCAGACCCAGCGGTGAGTATCGCGCCAGAGGATAACCCACTGCGCCGGCGACGGTCGCAAAGGCAGCGATAGTAGGCGCGTTCAGGAGCGCCACCCGCCCTTTTCGTTGCAAGTGCCGGTCGATTCCCCGAAGCATCGCGGTCACGCCAAGTACGAGGCCGACTAACAGTGCGATGAGAAACGGAGAGACCGTCACGAATTCTGTCATGTCACATCACGTTCCGAAAGTGGAAATGACACCCGTGCAGCGCTTCAACCATCGAGGTGCTTACGAAGCCAGCTGACGGTTCGTGGCCATGCATTACCCGTGGCCGCAAGGTTCGCTCCATTTGCCGCGTCCTGGGCTCGCAGGAAGCCGTGACCCGCACCGGGAAAATAGTGATACTCGAACGTTTTTCCCAACGCTTTCATTGCCGAGTCCGCAGGCGGCACGGTGGAATTCACGCGAGCATCGTTCTCACCGTAGAGCCCCAACACGGGAGCGCGAACCGACCCAAGCTGATCGGGCGATGGGGAGGATCCGTAATACACCACCGATGCGCCTAGCGATGGCGAGTGAACTGCGTGTGCAAAGGAAGCGCTTCCGCCCCCGCAAAATCCAACGATGCCGTATTTCTGTGACGCAGCCGGTAAACTCATAGCGTACCTGGCGACAAAATCGAGACGCTGCTGCACCTCATTCTGATTCAGCGCGCGAACCGCGGAGACAGCGGATTCTCGTAAGGGGCCATCCGGGCCTTCCTGGACGTTTTTCCCGGTCAGTAGATCGGGAGCGATGGCGATGAAGCCGTCTGCAGCCAACTGGTCGGCAACCGCGCGTATCCAGGGTGTGAGACCGTAGATCTCATGCACGACCACGACAACCGATGCTTTATCGCGACGCTCCGGAAAGACTACCCAGGCCCGCACGCTGTCTGCCGCGCCAGCAGCAACCATGGCCCACTCGCCATGGCGTGGTGAGGTGCGCAGTCGCTCTGCGGCCTCCGCTTCCCCGGCAGGCAAGCCGTGCGCGGGCGACTGCGAACTAGCTGAAGGGGATCGCATACCCTCCTCCGTCGCCGGCGAGGAGTTGGACCGCGCGCACGCGAGGGCGAGCAGCAGGCCGGCTGGCAAAATCGCGGAGTAGCGCATCAGTTCAAGAAGTGAGGGGGTGGCTGGATGAAGTACGTACTTGACGCGGAAGGCAGGGAAGGCTTTCCGGCGCGAACTGCAACATAGTGGTCGTGTCCACAAATCCGGTAGCTTGTGGCCGGCCGCGGAATCCCCGTAATCGTTGCTCGCCGCGCGTTAGGACGACCTCCTTCCCCATCGCGTCGAAACGTTTCACTAAGTGCGTGGCGT
>JACDCM010000093.1 GCA_013817545.1 Gemmatimonadaceae bacterium
GCGCTACGCACGATACTTCTCGCGCGCGACTTTGTGACACAATTCTATGACGCGACCCTCGCACGGCACCGAGGCGAGGGGTTTCCGTAGCCGAGTCTGAACTGCAGAGCATAGAAAGCCTGCAAGCCCGGCGAGCTGAGTGTAGGGTTGGCGAGGCGGCCGGATGTATTGCGAATGGGTCGGCTGCCCGCGCCCTTCAACGCCAGAAGAAACGCCCTTTCGTGTGCGCGTGCCAACTCTGCGTATTCGCTTGCGACTGCTGCCGAGGTCGCGACCAGAATACCTTTTCTATCTTCGCCGCTTGCCGACTGCCCCGCTTCCATCGTCTCCACAATGCCGCGGAGCCTGCGATCGTTCTCCACAACCTGTCTCGATGGACTGAGCGGCAAAATGCTCGCGGTGGACGAGCTCGGGTCCAGGGAACTGCTGAGATTCGCCAGTGCCGAAGCGTGAGCCAGGTCGCGAGCCCGTTCATCGGAGCTAATGCTGCGATTCAGTACCTGGATACGCACGCGTTCCCACGCGTTGGCCTCAGTGGTGGCGGCGGTTGCGATCTCCGTAGCGACACAAGCGGCTACGTGCGGATTGGTACGAGCGGAGACTAGCAGCGCAGAAGTCTGATGTGCTTTCGGAGGCGCGTGCGCGGCGCAGGCAACGAGGCTGGAAAGCAGAACGGTGAGAACGCACGGGACTGGCGCTTTCATTGGCACCTCCGGGGTGCTCGTTCGCGACTATTGACTATCTTTTTTAAGGGTATCAGTGGGAATGGGGAGCGGCAAGCTGGCGAGGCCGCGAAGCGCGTAGTATCCGCTCGATGCCGACAGATAGAGACGCGCTTCGTCAGCGACTGGAGGTGAGATGCCAGTCCTGAAGCCGACTCCTTCAGTCACGCTCCAGCGCAGACTTCCAGAGGCCGTCGAAACCGAGAGGAGCTGACCGCCCAGCAACGTGAAGTAAACCGTGGTACCGTCGACGTCGGCGACGACGGATCCGCGCGATTACTTCAGAAGCACCAGGAGCCGTTTCGCGTCAAAAAAACACCAGGATTTTTTTCTCTCAGAACTCCCACTCCCTCGTAAGAAACGCGCCGAACGCACGTTTCGTCCTCGGCTCCTGATCGGCAGACAGAAAGGGCGCCCTTGAAACCCATCTCGGCTCGATCCCCAAGTCGAGTAGCAGATGTCCCCAGAATCGCCGCTGAAAACGAAGGCCCGGGTATATCGTCGCAGGCCGGAGCTGCACCGATATCTGTGTCTCAGGATCGAGGAACTTCCCCGCCGTCACGACGATTCCGCTTATGCCGCCGACCCGGCTCTCTGCGTGCTCGGCGGGAACTTCGCCCGGCGTGACCGTAAAGACGTCGACGAATAGTGAGCGCACCGCGCCGATTCCCACTTCGTGCGTGATGACGCCCATCGCGACGCTGGCTTGCTGCCTGCGCGCCAGAATACCTGTGGCGCCCGAGAGATGTCCCGATGCGGTGGATGCGCCGGACAGCGATGAGCCGCCCTGCTGCAACACCGATGTGAATGGCCGGCTGAATGTGATGTAGCTTTGCGCGATCGAGCCAGGCACAGGCGGGCGATTGTTTCCCTCCATAGTGATGCGAGGTTTTCCCGTGTTGCCGCTGATGACAATGCGGAGCTGAACGGGCTCCTGCCCAGTGAGCCAGACGTCGTGCACACCCGTCGCCTGAATTACGGGTTCGACATCCGGCGTGCCACTCATCGAACCAGAGCCGCGCGCCATGCGGAAGCGGCGCGCCTGAAAGGTGTAGTCGCCGCCAGTGGTGTTTACGAGACCGGAGAAGGTCCACAGTCCGGACCGCTTGTCGTACAGCACGCCAAGGTCGATCGCGGTTCGAATCTCGAGATTGCCGTCGGGCGCCGTGCGCAGCCAGACGTTCTGATCGATGCGCAGGCCAACATCGAGCCGCATGTTGCCGGGAGGCCGAACTCTGGCCAGTCCCGACTGGCGTGCGGGAGCGACGGACGTATCGAGGATCGCGTACAGCGCTGGATCGCCTGTGTTGATCAGGTTGATTGCGTCGCCGGATGGTCCAGACGCGTCAAAAAATCCGTCAACAACGCTCGCCGTTCCAGAGATGAGCAGATCGTCTAATGGACCTGTGATTTCCAGGTGCGAGTCGGCGTGCAGGCTGCCGCTTCTGCCGCCGAGCACGCGGAGATCATTGGCATCGAGCGTGAGTGCGAAGGCGGGGCGCGACAGACTCTCTATGCCTACGGTGCCGTGAAGGCGAACGGTACCCTCGCTCCGCGCGACGAGAGAATCGAGGACTACCGTGTCGCCGCGGATGTGCGCGGATGCCGTCACGTCGCGGAAGGTGACGTCTGCCGGAACCGCACGGAAGGAGCCATCTCGCACGCTTCCCTGCCCCGAAATCTCCGGCCGCTTCGGCGTCCCGCGGACCGAGAGCATGGCGTTCGCGCGCCCCTTGAGATTCTCGATCACGGCGCTGAAGCGAGGTATGCTGGAAAGCGACAGTTCAGCCATGCGCGCATCGAGCGTCAGCGCACCATCAGGATCGAGGCGGCCGCCGGTGACGCCACTCAATGCCAGGTTGAGCGGAGCAGAACCCTCGGCCGTCGCGAGTGTCGTGCCGTCGCGCGCCAATGCCGCGTTTCCAGCAAGCCGCTTGTCGGCATAAGCGAGCGCTGCGCTCAGAACTGGCAGTTCGGTACTGGCATAGCTGCCGTCAGCCAAGCCAAGTTTTGCCTCGAAGCGTGGGCTCGCTTTGGTCCCCTCGGCACTCGCCGAGATCGACACGGTGCCGCCACCCTCCGCGTCCGCTTGCAGAAGCGTCATCACGTCGGCGACGCTGACGCCGGCCGCGCTCAGCTCCGCTGCACCGTTGCCTTCCTCCGGAAGATCTGCGACGAGACGCACATGCCCACCGGTGTTGCTTTGGAGATCGAGTGTGTCGATGACGAGGCGAGTCGTGCTGGATCGTGCAATTGCTGGACGCGTGGATCTCCAGACCGTAGAGTCGAATCGCAACTGGAGATCGCGCAGGACGACATTCGTCGTGTCCCCGCTTCGAATCAGATCGCCGGTGAGGCGATACGAGTTCCGTTCGTCCTGACGCAACACCAGCTCCGCGGTAGTAACGGAATCGCTGTAGGTGACACGTGAGCTGACGGAATCGAAGGCAAAACCCTCGGCCTCCACGCCAGCGAGAGCTGCGTTTGCGGTGACCGATCTCGCAGATGTTGTGGCCGAGAGGATCGCGTATTCCACGTCGCCAGATCGCACAGTTCCTCCGCGCGCAACAACGTCGCGGAGGGTAGCGCCGCCCTTCAGGTCGAATCGCTCGATCGAGCCATACAGTGTGCCTCGCGTCTCGACCATGCCAGCCAGAGAATCGCGCGGCATCGTCGCGATAGTGTCGACGACGAGCGCTGGAGGAATTCCTCCGGCGGCTCCTCGCTCTGTGCGAGTCTCCTCGAAGACACGCGCCGAATCTGCGCGTGCAATCGCGAGTGCTCGCGCCTGCCGCCACGGCCGCGGGCTGACGGTACCAGTGTCGCGCCCGATCCACCGAGCGAGGGTGGCGAGCGAGTCAACCCGCACGCTGTAGTTGAGGTCGCCACTGCGTGCATCCGTGAGGCCGATTGTCCCACTTGCCAACGCAATGATTCCGGCCGCGCGCGCTGAAAATGTATCGACCGTCGCAACTCCGTCGGCGGTTTGGATGCGCGCTTGCAACGTGTCAACGGACAGAGTATCAACGCTTGACGCGGACAGCTCGGCCGAGAGCGACGCACGCATCGTCGCCGGTGCAACACCGCGTCCGTTAGCGATGATCGTTCCTGTCAACGATGTTCGGGGCGCGCGGGTGGACATCGCGGATGCGTTGGCCGCACCGAGCGCGATCGTCACGTCGTATCCAGGCTCGTCGCCCGAAAGATCGAGACGGCCGTTGGCGTTGAGCGACCCGCCATCCGGAAGAGACAGGGTGGCGGCGAGCGTCAGATCGCCGAGGTGCCCGCGCACACGAGCGGGACCGCTTACATCGCCGCGCAACTCCAGTCGGGGGGCGAAACGTCCGACGGTCACGAGCGACAACGGCAACGCGCGCACATCGGCATCGATCAATGTCCTGCGTCCAGGCGTGATCCGGGCACGCCCCGCAAGTCGCGAGCGGGATCCGCGGTCTGAATGGGTGATGTCACCGTCCACCCGCCACGAAGCTCCGGTGGCGCCATCGATTGTCGCGCGCCCCGTGAGCGCGCCACGGAGAGGGATATCACCCGCGATGTCGCTCACGTGATTCATGTGCAGCGGAGCTGCGCGGACACGGAGCGCACGCGCACGGAACCCATCAGCGACACCGATCTCCCCTGACGCGAGCACACGGCTCACTCCCGAGCGCGCGTCGCTGAATGAGACGTCGCCGTCGACCGTTAGACCGCTGAACGTTCCGTCGAGCTTGGCGCGTCCACTGAATGTCCCGCGACGCGGCAGCTTCACGCTCGGCACGAGTTCTTCGACGAGACTCGTGCCGACATCGGTGAAGCTCAGGTTGGTGTCGTGTATCTGAACGCTGTCCGAAACGCGCGCGCCTGCGTTGCCGGTTAGAGTCGCGCTGCCTGACCGGAGGTCAATGCGCCGAGCTATAATGTCGGAAGATCCAGAATTTCTGACCAGGTCGAGATCCAGCGATCCACCCCCCTCGGAGGGAAGTCGCGGATATAGCCACCGCAAATCCGCAAAGGCCACCGGCTCGGCGCGCACATGCACGTTTGCGTTCCCTGCTCCCGCGAGGCTGGCATAACCTTTGACGCGCGATGCAGGAAGGTCGACACGCAGATCTCGGACAGTCACCGAGTCTTCCGTGATGCGAACCTTCGCGGCGAGGTCGCGAATGATTCCCGATGAGCGGAACGGCTCTGCGATCGCCCGCAAAGTCCCGATTTGTATCGCGATCGCCGCGCTGTCAGGCTGAGACAGGCGCACGTGAGGCAGTTTCGCGTCGATTTCTCGCAGCACGAACACGCGCTGCAACCCGTTGGGGGTGCGCTCCACGCGCGAACGACCGCCATCGAGCGCTTCCGCGATAGCGCTATCGCGGTCGGCAAGGGTGAGCGTGCTGTCGGGATGCCACGGCGTGCGCATCACGACGTCGCCACCTTCGATGGTGACATCACTTATCGACACCCAATCGCCCCAGCCGAGGTCGTTAGTCACTGGCGAGGAGACAGTATCGACGCTCAAGAGCGACGAAACATTCCATTTGCCGTCAGCAGAACGTTCCAGCAGCACGCTCGGTCTCGTTACCCGGACGTCGCTCAGCTCGATGCGCTTGCGCAGCAAATCAAAGGTGCGGTACCGCCCGGATATCCTGCTCGCCGAGAAAACCGGTGTGCGCGAGGCATCCAGGATAGTTACGTCGCCCAGTGAGAACCCGAGCAGCAGGTTGCCATCGAGATTGCCGATGATCGCGCTTCCACTCATTTCGCTGTTCAATTGCTCAACCGCATAGCGGCGCACGCGCTCGCGCCCGGCGTCCGTATTCGTAAGAACGAGAACCGCCGCAAACGACAGCGACACGAGGAGCAGCACAAATCCAGCGCCAATGAGAAGCGGTCTCCGCATCAAAACGCCTGGCCCATGGACAAGTGGAATGTCAGGCGGTCGAGCGTGCGCTTGAAGGTTCCATTCCTTCCATCGAGCGGATCGTAATTTTTGGTCCGATCCAGTCGAACGACGCGCGCATTGTTCTCGTTCCCGTCCGTCACCACGACGGGGAGGTCGCGCGGACCACCGGGCCTGAGGCCGACGTCGAATCGGATGGGCCCAACCCCGGAGGAGTAGCGGAGGCCCACTCCTGGTGTGATGGCAGCCGCAGATGGGGCGTCACCTCGCGCGGATGCGGCGCCAACGTAAGCCGCATCAGCGAAGACCGCTCCACTGAGCGACTTCCGGAATGGAAGCCGCAACTCCACGGAGGCCTCAACCAACTTGTTGCCGCCGACGGAACGAGGCTGAAAGTCGCGAGACGCTACACGCGAAGGGTCGCAGGAGCCATCGGATATCGAAATATCGCTGCACCCATTCTCGATCAGAGTGGAGCGCTCGACTCGAAGCACGCGAGGCCCGAGCTCGTTCTCGCCGTAGCCGCGCACCGACTGCGATCCCCCGGCGTAGAAGCGCTTGCGAGGATGCACAATTTCGCCGCCCACTTCGCCAACGCCAAGAGCCGCAGCGGTGCTTCTAAGTGGATCGACCCACCCTCCTCGCAGGCGGACGGCGATCGTTCGTTCTTCACCCCAGCGCCAGAACTTTGACCCTTCGCCGACGGCGCGATGGTAGCGAAAGTCGGAGCCGGTGACACCGGAGGCGTGCTCGAGATCGATGCGCGCGGAGTAGCCGCCCGTGGGATCGACAGCATGGTTGGTCCGGTCAAGCAAACCGCCGAGGCTGATGGACGCGAGCCGGTGGCGCGCGCTCAGAGCGTCGATAGCTGTTCGCTCACAGACGCCAAATCCGAAGCAGAAATACCGATCGCCGCCCGCGGTCACACGCGTGCGTTCCAGACGGTAGCTCAAACTTACCGGCACGCGAACCGCCATCTCGCGCGTGAATGCAGCATGCGCCCCGATCGCTTCGTCGATGTACACTGCCGGCGCGCTACGGCGGTGGCCGAGAACTCCGACGACTGCGGAGTTGCGCGGCGAGGCGAGCCAGGGCTGCACAATCTCGGCGCTCACCTGCCAGGTCGGCCGGAGAAACGCCTCGCCCTCCGCGTCATCCAGCGATGCGGGAGTTACATCGGAGAACAGACCGCGATCGTTGAGTTGGCGGGCGAACAGATTCGCCGCTACCCCGCGTAGCTCGATCGAGCGGGCAGCCCCACCGACGTCGAACAGCGTCACACGCGCATCTGCCTGGGCAAAATCAAGCGTGCTCATACCAACTGTCGTACGCACCCGGCGCGGACCGCCTTCCTGTACGGTGACCTCGATATCCTTTACCGTATCTCCAGCCGGCGGCAGGATGATGAGAGCGCGTCTGAATATCTGCGATTGATACAGGCTGCGCTGGCTCGCCATGACTTCAGTGCGCCGGAAGAGATCCCCGGTTTTCAGCCAGAGTGCGGAGCGAATGGTTTCGTCCGAAATGACGCGGTTACCGGCAACTCGAATGGCCCCAACAGTAGTGCGTCTCTTCGGATCAATGCTGATCTGGACGGCCGCGCGCATGGCGCTGTCGGACAGGGTCACCTGGGATGTGACTACGGCATCACCGTAGCCATCGTTCCAGAGCGCGTCGCGAAAGGAAGTGACGGTTGAGTCGAGCAGTTCGAGGTCGAACGGTGCGCCCACTGCGAGCTTCACATGCTTTCGAATCGCCTGAGTTGAATCGCTCTGCGTTACATCCACTGAGGAGACAAGCGTAGGCTTTCCCTCGGTGATGACGAACTCGAGCTCGACGCCTCTACCTCGCTTGCTCGGTGTGATTATCGTGTCGACGCGCGCGCGTCTGTAACCGCGTTTGAAGTACAGGACGCGCACGTGGCGGATGTCGTCTTTCACGACACCGCGGTCCAGGTACTCCTCATCGATGAAAAAGAGGGTTGGAAAGATCCAGCACGCGGGTTGGATGAGAACGAGGCGACAAGCGGTGTGCTCGCTCTGGATGGCGCGGGTGACCTGGCGTTTGGGAATTTTTTCAACGCCGGTGACTGTCATTTTGGTGACGAGCTTGCGGCCGCCGTCCTGGGAGGGGAGGGCGGTTGCTAACGTCAGTAGGAGGATGAAGGCGATGGGGAGACGTGGCATCTCCTGCGGAATTTGCGGGATAGACGCGCGCGGCTGCAACCGGAAGTCAGAATTGGGCTACGGAAAACCGGGCACCGAACAGCGGGCACCGGACTCGTTGCGCTGAAGGGAGTTGAGGTGCTTTGTCTCGCAACGAGTCCGGTGTTCGGTGCCCGGTGTTCGGTTGGTACTGCGTGGTGCTCGGTTCCCGGTTTTACTGCACGTTGCTCGGGTTTCGGCTGGTACGTGGAGAGAGTGGCTGATTCGTTGGCGTCAAAGTAGGGATTGTTTTCTGGCGAGCAGCGCCTTGGTGAGGCCGGCTAGCATGCGGCTCACGTCGGAGGTGCTCAGGAGCACGCGCTCCACGTCACTTCCAGGGAGCAGCGCCAGCCGTTCGGCGAGGAGGAAGTGACTTTCCAGCTCGGTGAGGGAGCCGCTGGCTATGGAAAGATGATGGAGGTAGTCGCTCAGGTGGTGTCTTCCGTGACCTTCTGCGATGTTGGCTGGAATGGAGACGGCTGCCCTCTGAAGCTGAATGGCGAGATTCTCGTTGCCTCTGCGCGGAATGCGCTTCGTGACTGAATAGACCTCGGCAACCAGGTCTACTGACTTCTGCCATACCCGTAGATCGCGATAGCTCCGTACTTGCTGGGCGTTTGCGAGGGTAAAGGACTCCATGTGTGCTCCTCGTTTCGTGGAGCAGTACGGTGCTTGAGGATGTCGGAGCTACCCGCACCGTTTTGCCTCGCGAAGCATCGATTCGTTCCCGGGTTGCACTGCCAGCCGCTCATTTTGGGCGATCGCCTCGGCAGAAATCGTGAAAATTCCGCGACGGTCACGCTCGTGTCTCTTGCAAGCCCGTTAGGCCTCGTCGCTCGCCTATTTCGGCTTCCTCTTGATGAAACGCAGCCCGGACCACGTTGCGTCTATAGCGCAGATCTTGAAGTCTACCAGACCTGCAGCGAGCCCGGTTTCACGCACGATGCTCTCTCTGAGATCAGTGACGAGGCCCCATGTGCGCTTGGGCCAGGCGATCCAGAGGCCGCCAATTTCCGAGAGCAGCGCGATGCGCTTGATTCCGTGCTCGAGATCCTTGCACGACTTGACGAACCAGATCGTCAGGTCGCGATTCCCTTTCCACTGCCGGCGGAGCTGTGCGTTTTCTTCGAGCTCACCCAGGGTCGTTTCGAACTCTGGCGGCGCGTCGACAAGCGCAATGATGGCGCCAGCTTTGATACCGAGCTTCCTTGGAAGCGGCGTTCCGGAATAGCCCGCTAAAGCAGATTGTGGCTTTGCGACTTTGCGCTTCATGTCCTGGTTTGAAAAGGCAGCGTCAACGGAAGCGAATGCACGCGCCCGCGCGCTTAGCGGTTCACCTGATCCGAAACGGCTCTGCGCGAAGCAAGTGCAGGATGCCGAAAGGAATACGCGAGGCCGATGAGTCCAAGCTGAATCAGGACGCCGGGCGCGAGTGCGGGCGTTGCGCCCATCATCGCTTCCCTGAACAGATTGAAGCCCCGCGAAGCAGCATCCATTTCGAGCTCGAACTCTGCGTTGCCATTGTAGTGCATTAGCGCTCCGATCGCGCCACTCGCCACAAAAAGAAGCATGGTTCCCTGCACTGCGCGTACGCTCGCAGCGCGCCGGTCAATCGCGTGCCATGCAAGAACTGCCAGACCGGCGGTAAGCATGTACAGCGGTACTTGCTGCCAAAAACCTTCTGTGTGCTCGAGCAGAAACAGCTCGGCGAGAATACCAACGATGCCGACTAGCAGGACAGCGAAAAGAATTCTGCGAATGGTGGCGAGAGTTGTGGACTCCGCCCTCCCGTTCGAGGACTCGTTAGCCGACGAACTCATTCATCAGTCTCGGGGCGGTTGGTATCTGCGCGTCGTTGCGACGGAAGGGTGCCGAAACTCTGTTGTGTATCCTCGGTGGGGAATACTTCCTTGGCGGGATCGAGACTGGTAGACCGCGTCGTCGCATTCATAAACAAAGATCCGCGCCCCGCAATTCTGCGGTAAAGTACCAGTCCGGCGCCAAGCGTGATGCCCACTACCGCTACAGCAACCAGAAGGGCGAGTCCGAAGACGAGAAAAACTCCGCCCACCGCGACAGCGGCGAGGCCAAGCGCGATCGCGCTTACTTTATTCTGGATGGTTAGACCGTAAATCCGCACGAAGTGCTCTGCTCTGACCGTTGCAGGTCTTAGGGGTCGCGGTCGAGAGAGTCGGGTGCGGCGGAGCGTGCGTTGAGTGAGTCTGTAATTCGCTGCGCGCGCTTCACTCCCTGCGCACCGGGCAGGCTGGACGCACCAATCGTGCTGTCACGCTGTCGCTGCGTCAGAGAGTCAGCCGATGCATCCCGATCGGATGTTCCAGAGCCGCACGCCAGAAAGAGAGCGCATCCACTGATCCACAATGATCGCATGATAGCCGAATGGCAGGTGTGCGTTTCCTTCACATTTCAGGAATCCAGATTTTCTCGGCCTGGATTGCCTCGACCGAATGCGGAAGCACGATCGCTGCCTCGGAAGTCGTGTAGAACGTCAGTCCCTTGTAGCTCGTCAGATAGCGGAAGTGTTTCTTGATAATACCTCCCTTTGCTACCACGACCACGGGAGATTGCGCTCGTTTCAGAATCGCCATGAAATCTCCGGCACTTACGTGCACGATGACGCCGGATGCCTTGTTCGCGTTGATCACCGCGTGGATAGCCGCGTGAGCTGCTGCCATAAAGTACTCCCTTGAGAAAGTAGCGGATCATGGCCAGGGAGCACCATGCATTCGGCGATGCCTCCACCCTGTCTCGCGCACGCCGTTAGACAGCTCTCGCCACGGAAGGTCGTGGGCGCTTCAGCCGGGCGCCGACCATCACCCCGATCGCGCCGATGATGGGGTTGAGGAGAGCTACCCAAATCGGTTGCTTCGCGCTCATCATGGCTTCGATATTTTCAACTTCTCCGCCGCGCGTGACCACGGCCGGATCCGCAGACATTATCTGAATGGCGGTGATCACACCCAGGACTATTACCACAATGGCAAGCGCCCTTGGCACCTTGGGATCATCGCTTATGATGACGCTGACAAGTCCGCCGATCACAGCCGCAACAAAGGTCAGCACGAAGCTGACTATTAGCCAGACAGGAGTGACATCGTACGTACCGGGCTGAAAGGCGCCGTTTACACCCAACGCGAGAAAGGCGAGCGAAAAAGTTCCAAAGAGCATCACGAATATCGCGACATAGCCTCCGACCACCGCTCCTATCGTTCTCAGCATTCTATGCCTCCAATTCGTTGGGGAGACCTACGGACGGCAAGCTCGCCGGACGCTCGAAAAGAGCCGAAGGTATGGTGCGTTCCCGCGCGCACTCGGCTCCCGCCTGCAGCTTGCATCGGCCGACGAGAAGATTGCTCGCTTCTTTCTAGCGCGCCAGATGCTAGCGCAGGCGCTTACTCGTAAAGATCAGCGACATCCGCTGCTGCAAGATCGACAAGGAAGCCCCCAATCTGCGCCGTGACGGCCGCGGCATACAATCGGCCCTTTTCCGCAGTCGCGGCAGCGGGGTTGCCCACTCCGGTGTCGGCCGAGACTTGTGTCCAGCGCCGAGGAGCCCATGCCCATCCTTCGCGAAACGCAACGATCCGCGGACGCCGTTGCTGCCCTTTCCCCGCTTGTGACAGAGGCCCAACGCTATCGGACGCCAGGTGCAGCATTACGCTCGTCTCGAGCTCACCGGCGTGATCGCCCGGTTCTGCGAAGTAGGGCTCGGGACGCACGATTGAATACCAGTTGATGGAGCACAGAAAGACGCTTGTCCGGGGCTGAAGCTCCCGGATCATCTGCTTGAAATCGTTCCCGCCATGACCATTGAGCAGCACGAGCTTGCGGATGTCCTGCCGTTCAAGCGCGTGAGTAATGTCGGCCAACAGGGCGGCTTGTGTGCTCGGGTTCATGTTGAGACACAGCTTGATGTCAAGCTGTCCCGTGTTCACTCCGAATGGTACTGTCGGCAGCACAACAACGCGAGCGCCCGCCTCCCATGCGATCCTCGCACTTTCAGCGGCGAGGGCGTCGCACTGCATGGTGTCAGTCGCGTATGGCAGGTGAAAGTTGTGCGCTTCCGTAGCGCCCCATGGGAGGATGGCAACCGAGTACGGCGTTACCTCCACCGTCTTCCATGTGGACTCCGCAAGAATGTACGGACGGTCCGGCATTTCTGTGTGGGAAAAAGAATGCGAGCGGAGGTGGTCGTCACTCCGCTCGCAATCTGCCTTATACCGACGTCTGTTGTGTCAACCCTTCGTCGCGCGCTGCCTGCTTGGCGGTGCTCTGCGCGTCTTCGAGAACGCGGCCCGCAACGTTCTGGACCTTGTGCTTGGTCTCCGACGCAGCTCCTCGCACACGGTCAACCAACCGG
>JACDCM010000406.1 GCA_013817545.1 Gemmatimonadaceae bacterium
CAGCGCGAGGACGATGAAGTTGAGCATGATCGTAACGATCACCTCGTGCGCGCCGAACTTTGCCTTGAGCACGCCAGGCACCCACCCCACCGCACCACCGCCGAGCGCGGCGGCGAACATCGCCAGTGGTACTGCTATCAATACGGGTGTAGCACCCGGCAGCATCAGTCCCACGATCGCCGCCGCGAACCCTCCAGCCGCGAGTTGCCCCTCCGCGCCGATATTGAACAAGCCTGCGCGCATTCCGAGAGATACGGCAAGCCCAGTGAAAATCAGCGTCGTCGCCTTGAAGATCACCTGCCCAAAACCGTACGCATTTCCCCAGGTGCCTTCGAGCAGCAGCCGGTACACCGAGCCCGGTGACTGTCCGAAGCTCAGAATCAGGATGTCGCCCGCGACCAGCGCGATGAGCAGCGCGATGAATGGAGGCAGAATTGCCTCTTCGATCTGCGTGCGCCATTGGCGCGCCTGCGCTGCCGGCGCTGGCTTGAGATCCGCCGCTTCAGCGGCGCTCACGCGGCGGTGGCTCCGGTCATTAGTGAGCCGAGGAACTCCTTGCTCGCGTCGGCACGCGAAACGATCGCGGCGATGCGACCACCGTACATCACGGCGATTCGGTCCGAGAGCGCGAGAATCTCACTCAGCTCCGCCGAAACGAGAAGCACCGCTTTATCCTGTGCCCTCGCCGCGCGCAGCTGTGCGTGGATGAATTCGATCGCGCCGACGTCGACGCCGCGCGTCGGCTGAGAAGCGAGCAGTACTGAAAACTCTCCACCCATTTCGCGCGCGATCACCACCTTCTGCTGGTTTCCCCCCGACAGAGCGCGCACCGGGAGAAGCGAGTCGGGCGGACGCACGTCGAAGTGCGAGATTTTTGCCTCGGCATTCGACGTGATGCGGCCTCGATCCAACCGGGATCCGCGCGTGAACTCGTGTTGATCGCCAAGAATGAGATTGTCGCCCACGGAATAGTCGAGCACGAGGCCTCGCCGCTGCCGGTCTTCGGGAATGTGTGAGAGTCCGGCGGCGGATCGCTCGCGAACACTCGCCTGCGTGACTTCGCGCGATCCCAGAATGATCGTTCCCGAAACGACCGAGCGGAGGCCCGCCAGCGCTTCAATGAGCTCGGTCTGACCATTTCCCTCCACACCAGCGATCCCCAGAATCTCACCTGGATGGATGGAGAAGGTGACGCCATCGACCGCCCTCGGACGATTGGCACCGGCGACGACGAGGTTCTGAACTTCAAGGAGGGGAGCGCGTAGTGCAGGCGGAAGTTCGGTGGTTGGCTGAGGAGACGGCATAATGCTGACCGATTGGGAGTAGGGGATGGGGGCGGGGGAGTTGTTGGCGCCCTCACCCGCTCCACTCCCTATCCCCCATCCCCCACTCCCCGCATGCTGCAGCACGACATCGCGCCCTACCATCGCTCGTGCTATTTCGGCCGGTGTCGTCTCGGACGTCTTCATACGGGACGTCGTCTCACCTTGCCGCATCACCGTGATCCGGTCCGTCACGTCCATTACTTCGTCGAGCTTGTGCGTGATCAGGATTATCGTTCCGCCCCCATCCCGCAGATGCCGAAGTACTTTCCAGAGATCGAGAATCTCCGGTGGCGACAGAACAGCCGTAGGCTCATCCAGAATCAGGATGCGGGCGCCGCGAAACAGCGTCTTCAGGATCTCCACTCGCTGATTTACTCCAACCGACAGATCGCGCACACAGCTCCGCGCGTCGATATCCAGTCCGAACTGCTGCGCGAGCTCCTGCACTTCGAGCAACGCACGCGCCATATCGATCGCCAAGCCGCGTTTCGGTTCGCGTCCGAGCACCACGTTTTCGGCGACCGTCAGAGTTGGTACGAGCATGAAGTGTTGATGTACCATTCCCACGCTCGCGGCGATCGCATCAGCTGTCGACCAGCCGGTCACATTCTGACCGTTGACTTCGACGAGTCCCGCATCGGGCTTGTACAGACCAGCAAGGATGCGCATCAATGTCGACTTCCCCGCGCCGTTTTCGCCCACGAGCGCGTGGATCTCGCCACTCCAAATCTCCAGCGATGCGCTCCGGTTCGCGAGCACGGGACCGAAACTCTTTTCGATCCGGCGCATCAGGATCATCGGGGCCTGGGGATCGCTCATGCGGGTATGAACCATCCGTCATCAAACTGCGCCCCGGTCGTCACCTGACGCTCGGCACTACGATGCGGCCGGCGATAATTTCGGATTTGAGCTGCTCCACGCGCGCACGAACCGCGTCTGGTATGAGCTTCCTGTTATGCTCGTCGTAGATGTACCCGACGCCATCCTCAGCGAGTCCGTAGGAGTACACGCCGCCCTTGAAGGTTCCTTCCTTCACTCGCTTGATGGCGTCGAAAGTCACCGCGTCAACGCCCTTTACCATCGATGTGAGCACGTGACCCGGAGCTTCGCTTTGCTGATCTGCGTCCACACCGATGACGAGCTTTCCCAGCTGGCGCGCTGCCTCGAAAACGCCAAGTCCGGTAGACCCTGATGCATGGAAGATGACGTTGACGCCTGATTGATACTGGCTGAGCGCGAGCTCCTTCCCCTTGCCGGGATTTCGGAAGGCCTCCGGCGTGACGCCGGCGTACTGCGCGATCACAGTGCAATCGGGGCAGACGTGTTTGACGCCGGCGCGATATCCCGCCTCGAACTTGTGAATAAGTGGAATGTCCATTCCGCCGACGAAGCCCAATCTCTTCGATCCGCCCGCGAGCACGGCGAGCGCGCCAACGAGAAAGCTTCCTTCCTCCTCGCGAAACTTGAGTGCGGCCAGATTCGCCGGGGGAGGGATGACTTTCCCATTATTATCCAGCTGCACGGCGTAGTCGACGCCGGCGAAGGCGATAGCTGGATACTCGGTAGCGAGCTCGCGCAAGTCGTCGGTGAAGATGAAGCCAATTCCCGCAACGAGGTCCATCCCTTCTGCGGCCAGCAACCGAAGCCCCGCCTCTCGATCGGAGCCCTCGCCCGGCTCGATGAAACGCACACGCGCATCGAGCTGGGCGGTCGCGCGGTCGGCGCCGAGATATGCCCCGTCGTTGAACGACTTGTCGCCGCGTCCCCCAACGTCGAAAACGATGCCAACATCGAGCGCTTCACCTTCGGGCTCCGCCGCGGCGCCTGGCGGTCGGACGAAGAGTAGCGCGACATGGATGAAGAGAAGAACGCCAACGAGTATGAGGAGCTTGCGCATCGGTGGGAAGAATCACTCAGGGAGAGCATAGGGGCAAGTATGACGAGTGGTCGAGCACCGCCGATCAGCGACTGCTACATAAAGCGGGCCTGCAGATACGCCGCCGGTCATCTGAAACTCGTGGCTCGCCGCTCCGTACTTCGGCTCACCGGCGGAGCTCCAAATCCGGTATATTGAAGCGATCAACATTCACTCACTTTCATTTGCAGGGTCGAAATAAATGCAACGGACTCGAGCAGCGTGGCTCCTTATTGTGCTGGCTGTGACGGCTTGCACTTCGGTGGATTCCACACAGCATTGCGTGCTGACGCGCTACGGAAAGGTTATCGATTCGAAGATGGGCACGGGGCTCAACTGGTCTCCGCTGGCGGACGCAACCTGTTTTACCATGACGGAGAAGAATTATCCGGCAACCGCTGAAGTGAGCGGACGGTCCGGGAAGGAAGTAATCAGCGCCCAGACCCGGGATCCGATCACCGTTGAAGGCGATGTGGCCATAACCTATCGCTACGATCCAAGTACGATCGTCAAGGT
>JACDCM010000407.1 GCA_013817545.1 Gemmatimonadaceae bacterium
ACAAGGAAACTGCCGCGATGGCGTCAAAGATGAATCTGACGCTGGCGATCCCCGAAAATGACGAGGACATCGCGGAGAGTCACGTCGATGGGATGAAGGATCTGACCGACAAGCCGAGGGGCGAGGAGTTCGACGAGGGGTACATCGAGCACGAGATCAAAATGCACAAGACGATCATCGACGAGGTAAAGGATGCCCTCGAGCGCCCGAACCAGAATGCGGAAACGCAGGCCTTCCTGCAGAAGGCTCTAACGGCGTTTGAGGCGCATTTACAAGCTGCAGAAACAATCGAGAAAAAGTTCGGCGTCTAAACAGAGTAGCGTGCCGGCATTACCGAAGTCCCGAGCTGAAACTCGGGACTTCTTTTCCAAAGGGACCTATCCTGGACCTTTTGACAAATCCGGAACCAGGGAGCAGGAACCAGCGACTGAAACCAGCAAATAGAGTAATGGTACTAATTTTGGCTTCAGTGTTCGTGCTTCTTGCCCTTTAGTCCCGACGCCTGCCTGCTTGTCATTAGTTAATTTCTTCGCATAGTAGCAGCACGCAGTCCGCAGTCCGCAGTTCGCAGTTCGCAGTTCGCAGTCCCTGGTCTCCGATCCCTGCTCCGCCTAGATTGGCGCTTCTCTATCCAGGAGTCCGTCCAGCGTGAAGGTCGTAACGATCGGCGGAGGGCCCGCGGGGCTCTACTTCGCGCTCCTGATGAAGCAGGCCGATCCATCGCACGAGATCACCGTCCTCGAGCGCAACGGTCCCGACGACACCTTCGGGTGGGGCGTCGTTTTCTCCGATCAGACACTGGAGAACTTCCGAGCCGCCGATCCCATCACGTATGACGAGATCACGGGCAACTTCGCGCACTGGGACGACATCGACATTCACTTCAAGGGGCAGAGTATCACCTCTGGCGGGCACGGTTTCAGCGGCATAGCTCGCAAAAAGCTCTTGAACATTTTGCAGCGACGAGCGATGACGCTCGGTGTCGACGTCCGGTTTCACCAGGAAGTCTGCGAGCTTGGCGCGCTGGAAGGGCTTGGCCTGGCAGACTCCACTCTCATAGTCGCCGCCGACGGCGTCAACAGCGTGATTCGAAAGGCTCACGCGCAGGCATTCCAGCCGGATCTCGATGCCAGATCAGCCAGGTTTGTCTGGCTGGGTACGAAGTTCAAGTTCGACGCGTTCACTTTCTACTTCGTCGAGAACGAGGCCGGGGTGTTTCAGGCGCACTGCTACCGATTCGACGACGACTACTCGACGTTCATTGTCGAATGTGACGAAGCGTCATGGCGCGCCGCCGGCTTCGACCATATGAACGCGACGGAAACCATCAAGGCTTGCGAGAAGCTTTTCGAGCAATGGCTCGATGGTCAGCCGCTCCTGACCAATGCTTCGCATTTGCGATCGCCATGGGTCAACTTTGTTCGCGTCAGGAATGAGCGATGGTATCACGACAACATCGTGCTCATGGGAGATGCGGCTCACACTGCCCACTTCTCCGTCGGATCCGGCACTAAGCTCGCCATGGAGGACGCTATCGCTCTTGCCCGAATACTCGGCGATGCATCCGATCTCACAGCCGCACTGCAATCCTATCAGGCGGAACGAATGACGGAAGCGCTCAAACTGCAGAATGCCGCGCGGAATTCGATGGAGTGGTTTGAGAACGTCAAACGGTACGTGCAGCTCGATCCGCCCCAGTTCGCGTACAGTCTTCTCACTCGCAGCCAGCGTGTGAGTCACGAGAACCTCAGGCTGCGCGATCCCAAATATCTGGGAGGAGTGGAGCGCTGGTTCGCTGGTCGCGAGAGCGGGTTCGCGCATGAGAAACCCCCGCCTCCGATGTTTCTACCGTTCACGATGCGTGGCATGACTGTGCCAAACCGCGTCGTGGTTTCGCCGATGGACATGTACTCCGCCGTCGATGGCATGCCCAACGATTTTCACCTGACGCACCTGGGAGCGCGCGCCCTTGGCGGGGCAGGACTGCTCGTCACCGAGATGACGTGTGTGTCCCCCGAAGCCCGCATCACGCTCGGATGCACCGGCATGTACACGGACGAGCACGTGGTGGCCTGGAGCCGTATCGTCAGATTCGTGCACGAGTGGAGCGAAGCAAAGATCTGCTTGCAGCTCGGGCATTCCGGGCGGAAAGGCTCCACCAGGCTCATGTGGGAAGCGATGGACGCGCCGCTCGAGGAAGGCAACTGGGACGTGATTGGCCCGTCGGCAATTCCATACGGAAAGGGCACTCACGTTCCGCGGGAAATGCAACGCGCCGATATGGACGCGACGCGAAACGACTTCGTGCGCGCGACTGAAATGGCGCTCCATGCCGACTTCGACATGCTGGAGCTGCACTGCGCGCATGGCTACCTGCTCTCGAGTTTCATCACACCGTTGAGTAATACCAGGACAGACGAATACGGTGGCTCCCTCGAGAACCGTCTTCGATTCCCCCTCGAAGTCTTTGCCGCCATGCGTGAAGTCTGGCCGGCAGACCGGCCCATGTCCGTCCGCATCTCCGCGACCGACTGGCGAGAAGATGGAGTCGGCGGCGGAGATGCTGTCGATATTGCCCGGGCATTCGCCGCAGTGGGAGCTGACATCATCCACGTGTCGACCGGACAGACCACCGCTGACGCGAAGCCGGTGTACGGGCGCATGTTTCAAACGCCGTACAGCGACCGAATTCGCAACGAGGCAGGCATTCCGACAATCGCCGTCGGCAACATCACAGATCCGGACCAGATGAACGGAATCATTGCCGCGGGCCGAGCCGATCTCGTCGCATTGGCGCGCCCGCACCTTAGTGACCCGCATTGGACATTGCACGCCGCCGCCCAGCTCGGCTACTCCGACCAGCGCTGGCCGCTCCAGTATAAAACAGGTAAGGATCAACTCGAGCGGAATATGGCGAAGGCGAAAGAGCAGGCCACAAATGGCGGCAAAGGTGAATCCGAAGGGGCGAGGCGGTGAGCATGAGCACAGCGTTTTTGCAGGAAGCAAGCAATGAAAGGTGAAATTGCGCGGCAGTATCTCACGGGGCGCCACGCTGTTGTCACTGGCGGCGGCAGGGGGATAGGTGCGGCGATCGCGCGCGAGCTGGCTCGGCTCGGCGCTGACCTGACGCTCATGGGCCGAGACGCGGGTGTGCTCGACGAACATTGCGCGGAGTTGCTCGCTGATTTTGGCGCACGCGCGATTGCTGTAACATGCGACGTTCGGGATGCAGGCAGCGTTGCTGCGGCGTTCGCCACCGCGCGCCAGAGTTACGGGGATCCTTATGTCCTGGTCAACAACGCGGGTCAGGCGGAAGGCGGGCCCATCACACAAATGCCGCTGGCGGTTTGGGAGGGTCTGCTGGCGGTGAATCTCACCGGTCCATATCTCTGCTGCAGGGAGGTGCTACCGGCCATGATGCTTGCGCAGGCTGGCAGGATAGTCAACATCGCATCAACCGCTGGTCTCAAAGGCTACAACAAGATGGCTGCCTACTGTGCATCCAAGCACGGCGTTGTTGGTCTCACTCGGGCCCTCGCAATGGAAACGGTCAAGATCGGAATTACAGTAAATGCGGTGTGCCCGGGCTACACCGATACTGAGATGGCGCAAAAGGCGGTCGACAATCTTGTCGGGGCACTTGGCAAGACGCCGGAGGAAGCTCGCAAGATGATCCTGCGTGTGATCCCGCGCGGAACATTGATCCAGCCGGAAGAGGTCGCCAACGCGGTTGGGTGGCTTTGTTCGCCTGACGCG